>NZ_RAWF01000028.1:0-51140 GCF_003612075.1 Corallococcus sp. CA041A | reverse complement strand
GGGGGAGCTGGGGCGGGGGGCGTCCACGCTCACGCAGCAACTGGCCAAGAACCTCTGGCTGTCCTCGGACCGCAGCCTGGTGCGCAAGCTGAAGGAGCTGGTGCTCGCGCACCGGTTGGAGGAGGCGCTGACGAAGCAGCGCATCCTGACGCTGTACCTCAACGTGGTGGAGTGGGGGAACGGCGTGTATGGGATTGAGGCAGGGGCGCGGGAGCACTTCGGCGTGTCCGCGTCCCAACTCTCCGTGGCGCAGGGAGCGGTGCTGGCCGCGATGCTGCCGTCCCCGCGCAAGCGCTCGCCGTCCAGTGGTTCCCGAGCGCTGTGGAAGCACGCGCACCACGTGGTGGACGCGCTGAAGACCTACAAGCGCATCAGCGCGGCGCAGGCGGAGAGCGCGCACGCGGAGGTGGACCAGTTGCTCGGCCGGGCTCCCGCGGACAGCGGCGGGGACGACGCGGAGGATGACGGTTCCTGAGGCGGGACCGTCGCCGCGGTACTACAGCCGGGCCCCTCCATGGGAGGGCCGCCCCATGGGGGCCCGGCTCCGGCCCTGATTTCCCCGTCAAGGACGTCCTCCTGTAGTGCGTGGGAGCGGCCGGATTGGATCCATTCCCCGTGCACTTCCACCCGGGGGCGGTGCACTTCCTCACAGCCCGTCCCTCCAGGAGGGCCTTGTCTCCTCGGGCGGCTTTGGCTGGCGGGGGTGCGCCATGGGACGTAGTTTGAACGCAAACACCATGGCCGACCCCCACCAGGACCCCGCAGGCGACCCGCGCGAGCGGGTGCTGGCGCTGCTCAGGCACCACGGCTGGAACGCGACGTCCTTCCAGGTGCTGCAGCCGGGCTTCCAGTACTGGTTCTCTCCGGAGGGGGACGGGTGCATCGCCTACGTGGACACGGGCGGCGCGTGGGTGGCGGGAGGAGGTCCCATCGCCTCGCATGAGCGCGTGCACGACGTGGTGGAGGCCTTCCACCAGGCGGCCCGGAGCGCGGGCAAGCGCGTGAGCTTCTTCGCCACGGAGTCGCGCTTCTCCCGGCTCGTCCCGTTCGAGGAGCTGCCCATTGGCGAGCAGCCGGTGTGGGACCCGACAAAATGGGAATCAGTGGTGAAGGGCAGCCGCAGCCTGCGCGAACAGCTCCGCCGCGCGCGCTCCCACGGCGTGCGCGTGCGCGAGGTGCCCGCGGAGGTGATGGAGACGGAAGGCCACCCGCTGCGAGCGGCGGTGGAGGTGCTTGCCGAGCACTGGCTCGCGTCGCGCCGCATGGCGACCATGGGTTTCCTGGTGGGACTGGCCCCTGGTGCCTTCGCCCGGGAGCGCCGCGCCTTCGTGGCGGAGGTGGAGGGCCGCGTGGTGGGCTTCCTGTCGGTGACGCCCGTGTACGCGCGCGACGGCTGGTTCCTCCAGGACCTGCTGCGCGAGCCCACCGCGCCCAACGGCACGGCGGAGACGCTGGTGGACGCCGCGATGCGCGCCGCCGCGTTGAACGGGCGCCAGTACGTGACATTGGGCCTGGCGCCGCTCGCGGGGCCGGTGCGGCCGTGGCTGCGGTTCGCGCGCAGCGCCGGGCGCCCGCTGTTCGACTTCGAGGGCCTGCGTTCCTTCAAGGCGAAGTTCCGCCCCGATGCATGGGTGACGCTCTATCTGTCCCACCCGAAGGACGAGCCAGCGCCGTGGGCCATCTACGACGCGCTCCGGGCCTTCGCGCGGGGAAGCCTGGTGAAGTTCGGGCTCGTCACGCTGCTGCGCCGGCCGCGCTTCTTCGTGCGTGCGTTGACGGCGCTGCTGGTGCCGTGGACGGTGCTGCTCGCGCTGCCCATGAGCGCGCACTGGTTCCCCTCGCCGTGGGTGCAGCACGGCTGGGTGGTGTTCGACGTGGGGCTCATCGCGGGCCTGCTGCTGCTCCTGCGCTGCTGGCGCGACGGGCTGGCCACGCTGCTGGGGCGGCTCACCACCGCGGATGCCTGTCTGACATTGGTGCAGGCGTTGGCTTTCAACGCCGCCCGGGCGCGGGGGCCGTGGGACTGGAGCATCATCATCGCGTCGGTGCTCGCCCCCGCGACGGCGTCCGCCATGTTGCTGCGCTCACGCGACCTGCGCGTCCCGGAGCCTTGAACTCGTGGGTCGGGCCGTCGCGAGCCTCGCGTGAGCCTCGGTCCGGGAGCTCCGTGCAGCATACGGCCCGGCCTCCTGGCTCCAACAGGACGGAGGGGGTTGGCCCCCAGCTCAAGACGTCCCGGTGCGGCTGGGGTGACGGAGGGGGGACGCGGTCCGAGACAGGGGGTGGCGTAGAATGGACGGAGTCCCAGTCATCCCCGTCCCCTCCGGAGATTGGATCCTCGCCACCATGCCCTTGGTTCCCAAGTCCGCCAATCCATCCTCCACGCCGCGTCCGGAAGGAGTTCGTTCCCCCGCGACCTCTCCGAGGACGCCTCCCCCCCTCTCAATCGTCGCCAGCCAGGGTATGAGCCCCGAGTCGGTGAACCCGCCGGCCAGCGCTCGCGACACCTCCCGCCCGGACGACGGGCCCCGTTCGCCCCGGGCCAGCACCCCGTCCGCCGTCCAATCCCACCAGGGCGTCAGCACCTTCACCAGTCCGGCGCCCGTCGCCACGCTGGCCGCGAGCAGCAACGGCGTCCGGTATGAGCAGGGCCGCTGCCCTGCGCTGGCCCCGGCGGATCCGAGACGTCAGACGGCCCTCAATCTGGACGACGCCGCCTGCCTCACCCATGGCATCTCCCCGGAGCACGTGCAGACCGCCCTCCTGCAGGGCCAGCTCAACTCCGCCTACACCCGGCTGGGCAAGGACGGCATCTACTCGCGGACCGCGGACAAGAACGGCGGCGGAGCGCTGGCCGTCTACACGCGCGCGGTGGGAATCGAGCAGACCTCCTGGAAGGCCCAGGGCAGCGGCGTGGGAAGCAATGACAGCAAGGTGCAGATGATTCTCAGCACCGCCGTGCTGGAGAACCCCGCCCACGGCTGGCGGGCGTCCTCCACGGACAACATGGGCAAGGTCCCGGGCTCGACCGTCGTGCATCAACGGGGCCTCCCCAGTAACGATCCCCTCGGCCGCGCTCCCCTCTGGCGCTGCCAGACCGAGTCGGCCCGCAACAGCGCCTTCAATGCGACCGTGAGCGGCAGGAGCCCCCAGGCGAACAACGAGCAACTGCACTGGCAGAGCGTCCCCCTCGAGGGAAACCTCAAGGGGATGGTGGTCACGTCCAGGTCCAGCTTCGACATGCTGATGGCGCTCCCCGGCGCTCAGTTGGACGAGGGGGCGCCGGGCAGGGGCACCGTCCGGTTCGGGGAGCAGGACATCCCCGTCCTCCTCACGGACGGCAAGAACCCGTTGCTGGCCGTGCTGAAGAGGGCTGGCATCGCGGACTCCGACGGAAGGGTCCGCTGACGCAGGCTCGGGACGCGCACGGGCGGAAAAATGAAGCCCGTGCGTGTCTTTCCTTGTCTCGGTGGGTGGAGCGTGACGTCTGACGTTCCAATCCCAGACACTCGCCCTCCCCCTGGACCGAGGGACCGTTGAACAGTTCTCACGGGTTGCGTGGAATGCCCGGACCGGCCTCGGACCCGGGCGGATGTCCCGCCGCGGCTCCAGAGAACGGGTAGGAGGCGTTCATGCGGCTGCCCTCGGGCGTCGTCACGATGCTCGCCGTGGTGCTCAACTCCGGCGTGGGACTGGCAGCACCTCCCCCTTCACAATCCGCGAACGCGACACCGCCGCAGCTGCCGCCGGGCGTCTCCGCGACGCTGTGGCGGCTGTCGGT
Organism: Corallococcus sp. CA041A; assembly: GCF_003612075.1. Taxonomy (NCBI): domain Bacteria; kingdom Pseudomonadati; phylum Myxococcota; class Myxococcia; order Myxococcales; family Myxococcaceae; genus Corallococcus; species Corallococcus sp. CA041A. The sequence goes on along the minus strand of NZ_RAWF01000028.1, from coordinate 47,359 downwards.
CCCCAAGGGCATGGAGCCCACGCCGGAGCGGGTGGCGCTGGGCGAGAAGCTCTTCCGGGAAAAGCGCCTGTCGGTGGACAACACCGTGGCCTGCATGACGTGCCACGAGCCGGAGCTGGGCTTCACCGACGGCAAGCCGCTGTCAGAAGGCGTCAAGCAGCAGAAGGTGGCGCGCAACAGCCCCACCGTCCTCAACGCCCTCTTCAACGCCACCCAGTTCTGGGACGGCCGCGCGGCCACGCTGGAGGACCAGGCGAAGCTGCCCATCCTCAACCCGCGTGAGATGGGCATGCCGGACCCGGACACCGTCGTGAAGAAGGTGCGCGGCATCCCCGAGTACGTCACCGACTTCCAGAAGGTGTTCGGCCGCGAGCCCAACTTCGACGACCTGGCCGTCGCCATCGCCGCGTTCGAACGGATGCAGTTCTCCGGCGACGCGCGCTTCGACAAGTTCATCACGGGCGACAGCAAGGCGCTCACCGCGTCGGAGAAGAACGGCTGGGCGCTCTTCAACGGCAAGGCGCGCTGCAATTCCTGCCACGCGGGCAACGCCGTGTCCCCGCTGTTCAGCGACCAGAAGTTCCACAACATCGGCGTCGCCGCGCACAAGCAGGACTTCGTCACCCTGGCGCGCAAGGGCGTGCAGGTGGTCCGCACCGGCGACGAGAAGCAGATCGACGAGCTGGCGCTCAACTCGGAGTTCTCCGAGCTGGGCCGCTTCCTCGTCACCAAGCAGGAGAACGACGTGGGTTCGTTCAAGACGCCCATCCTGCGCAACGTGGGCATCACCGGTCCGTACATGCATGACGGGTCGCTCACCACGCTGTGGGACGTGATGGACCACTACAACAAGGGTGGCGTGGCCAATCCCTACCTCGACGGGGGGATGCAGCGCCTGGGGCTCACGGAGCCGGAAATCGACGACCTGGTGGCGTTCCTCTTCACCCTCACGGACACGAAGTTCGACAAGCTCAACAAGGAGCAGCTGGCGAAGCAGCGCGCCCGGAAGAACACCCGGCCGGAGCGGGACAACGCCATCGCCCTGGGCAAGAAGGGCAACCTGGGCGACCTGGCTCCGAACCCGGACCTGAACGTGAAGAACCCGGCGGACCTGGGCTTCTACGGCGACGTCACCCCGGTGACGAACACCAAGCAGCGGTAACGGAGGCGCGCCATGGCAAACAAGTTCCAGAGCATCGAGACAAAGCACTACGCCGAACGCGACGCCTTCTTCGAGGGCCTGAGGAAGCTGGACCGCCGCGCCTTCATGCGCGTCGCCGGCATCTCCGCTGGCATTGTCGCGGGCATGGGCAAGCTCACGCCCAACAGCTTCCAGCTGGTCAACGTGGCGGAGGCGCAGGGAGAGAAGCCGAAGTTCTCCTTCGCGTACATCTCCGACACGCACCTGTATGAAAACAAGCTCAACGACCGCTTCGTGCGAGCCATCCTCAAGGCCGTGGATGACGTGAACGCGCTGGACCCCCAGCCGGACTTCGTCCTCTTCGGTGGAGACCTGGCGCAGCTGGGCCAGGCGGGTGAGCTCAAGCTGGGCGCGCAAATCCTCAAGTCCGTGAAGGCCCCCATCAAGATGATGGTGGGCGAGCACGACTGGTTCCTGGACATGGGCGAGCTGTGGCGCGACCTGTTCGGCGCGCCCAACTACTCCTTCGACCACAAGGGCGTGCACTTCGTGGTGCTCAACTCCATCCTGGAGAAGGACTTCTGGACGGAGCGGAAGCTCTCCCCCATGGAGCGCATGAAGATCGTCGCCGGCCTGGACAATGGCATCCAGTCCCGCTTCGAGGTCGGCGCCGAGCAGCGCCAGTGGCTCCAGAACGACCTGGCCAAGGTGGCGAAGACGACGCCCGTCATCGTCTTCAGTCACTCGCCGCTCTACAAGTACTACAAGCCCTGGAACTTCTGGACCGACGACGCGGACGAGGTGCAGGCCATTCTCAAGCCGTACGAGAAGGTCACCGTCATCCACGGACACACGCACCAACTGCTCAGCAACCGCATTGGCAACATCTCCTTCCACGGGATGCTGTCCACCGCGTGGCCGTGGCCGTACGCGCCGGAAGGCCTGCCCTCGCTCACGGTGCCCATGAACCGCGCGGATCCGTTCAGCCAGTTCGACGGCTGCGGTGACGGCCGCATGGACGTGTTGGAGTCGGGGCTCGTGGACAAGGTCTACAACCTCTGGCAGCGCGACCCCATCACCGTGCGCGCCAGCTACCTGGGCTCCGGTGGCAAGCAGTCCGCGCCCCCCAAGCCCAAGCTGCCCACCTACTAGGACCGGAAGAGGAACTCCCTCCCATGAACCTGCGAATGAAGTTGCTCGTGGTCCCGTGCGCGGCCCTGTCCTTCGCCGGCGGCGTGGCGCTCGCCACGTCCCCGGAGCCGAAGGCCGAACCGCTCCCCAAGCACGTCCTGCCCGCGTCCAAGGACGGCAACCTGGTGCTGGGCCTGTGCGACGGTGAGACGTCCATGGAAGTGCAAGGCGTGAAGGACGGCCAGAAGCTCACCCGCGCCCAGGCCATCACCGCCACCGCGCAGTTGATGGATGACTGGCGCAAGAAGAACCCGGACGCGAACTGGGACGACGTGCCCGGCCCGGTGCTGGCGCAGGCCTCGCCCCCGGCCACGAAGAAGTCCCCTACGCCCGCGCCCCAGCCCAACCCCGGCTCGAAGCCCTCGGGCAACGACGTGCGCCAGGGCGGCGTGGGCGCGGAGACGGGCGCGAAGGCAGTGCCCCAGCAGCAGAAGGCCAACCTCCAGACGGGCCACACTTACGGCGCGTATTCCGAACGCGACGAGCAGGTGTGGGCGGACTCCGTGCAGGCGGCCGTGAAGGAGGGCCACCGCGTGTTCCACGACGCGGACGCGCTGGGCGGCACGGTGGGCGTGTCGTGCGACATGTGCCATCCGGACGCGGCCAACACCCACCCGGAGACCTACCCGAAGTACCAGGTGCAGCTGGGCCGCGTGGCGCTGCTGCGCGACATGATCAACTGGTGCATCGAGAACCCGGTGCGAGGCAAGCCGCTGGCGGACGGCGATCCGAAGATGCGCGCGATGGAGGCGTACATCTATGCGCAGCGCAAGGGCGTGAAGCTGGAGTACGGCAAGCACTGAAGCCCGGGCGGGACCTCGGGCCCCGGGCGCTTCGTGCGCTCAGGGGCCCAGGTACAGGTTCAGGGCGGTGTAGGCCGCGCAGAACGGATACGCGAACAGCAGGCTGTAGGTGATTTGCAGCGGCGTCAGGTGCCGCCGGTCGATGACACCCTTCGTGGGGCCGCGTTCATCCCGGCGGCGCAGGTATGCCCCCAGCGCGAAGGACACCACCCCCGACACGAGCCACGGGTTCATGGGGGAAAGCATCAAGCGTGCTCGGGATGGGGCGCAAGCCAGCCCCCGTCACATCCGGCTGAGGAAGAAGCGGACCAGGATGAACAGCGCCATCGCGTAGGCGTACCCCAGCAGGACTCGACCGGCGATGCGCTGCGGCGTCGGTTTGCGCGGCTCGGCCTCCGGAGGCGGCGCGCGGCGCTGGTCGCGCGTCACGAGGAAGCGCCCCAGGCCGAGCGCGACGATGACGGAGATGATCACGAGGTCGAAGGCGCCCATGGCGTGGGAGCTTCGGACAATGGCCTGACGGGATTCAAGGCAAGTGGCATGCCGCACCCCGCCAGTGGCGCACCGCACGAACCGGTCCAGCGGATTTCCACTGGCCCGATGCGGTGCTCCCCCGGCCGCGGTTGTCTCCGAACTTGTCCGACAGTCGGACAGGTTTCTGCGAGTGGGACTGGGCGGAGGCCCCGGCCAGCCACGATGGCCCAAAGCTGTCCGACAGTCGGACAGGATTCCGCGCTCGGATTGAGCGGCGGCTCCCAGCACGGAGGCCCGCTCTTGTCGGACAGGTTTCCGCTGGCCGGATGGATGGAGGTCTTGGCCGCGGTTGCCCCGAACTTGTCCGACAGTCGGACAGGTTTTCTCGGCTCGGGTGTCGGGGGCCTTGGTTGCGGTGGTCCAAAGCGGTCCGACAGTCGGACAGGTTTTGGCCGCGCGCCGCCGCCGGGGGCTCGGAAGGGCTCTTACCTGCTCATCGGTGGAGGCAGCCTTCAGGCCTTGAGGCCCGGCGCGACGATGGATGCTGGTGGCCCTCTTGAGGTCGAAGGCATTCGTGGCCTGGCCGCTTCGGGCCATGGGCTGACCGGATTCAGGGCTCGGGGGCTTGCCTTCCCCCCGCCGGGTCCCGGTTGAATGCGGGCCATGTCCCTCGTCCCTGTCACGGACCCCAGCGGTTTGCTGGAGCGCGCGCCGCGTCTGGCGGAGCTCCTGCCGGATGCCGCACTGTCGGAGGCGCTCGCGCGGGGTGATGCGTGGGCGGTGCACGCGGTGCTCTTGCGCCGGCTGGAGCACGAGCCGCCCGGGCCCACGCGAGAGCTGCTGGCTTCGCAGGTGGAGGACCGGGGCGCCTTCGTCATCGCCGCCCGTCCGCCGTCCGCGTCCTCCGTGCTGGGGACGGGTGTCCGGTGGAGGGGCGTGCCTCCTCGCGACGCCGCCCCGAACGCCCCCTTCGTCGCCGAGCGCACGGTGACGGTGCTGGGCGTTCCGGTGTGGCCCCTGGAGGGCTACCTCGTGCGCGCGGACGGCAAGGCTCCGCTCCAGGTCATCGGGCAGGTGCCGCCCTCGCCGGGCAGGTCGCGCCGCCGCGCGGTGTCCCTGGCTGGGGTGGCGCTGGGGCTCTGCGGCCTGGTGGGTCTGGGCGCGGTGTGGCTGGACGCGCGCAGCATGCGCGCCGTGACGGTCGTCAACGGTCTGTCGCGCCCCGTGGACGTGCGCATCGGCGGCGAGCACTGGGTGGTGGCGCCCGGGACGCAGGAGCAGGGGCGCGTGAGGATGGGAGATGGACCGCTCCATGCGGTGACGACCTGGCCCGGCCAGGAGTCCGTCATCGAGGACGTGACACTTCCGGTCCAGGGCGAGCACATCCTCTACAACGTGAAGGGCGCGGCGATGCTGGAGGCGGTCCCGGAGGAAGGGGTCGTCTCCGCGGGCCCCTACGCCAGGTCCCTTCCGGAGATCGCCTCGGTGCTCCAGCCGGGCGAACAGCTCTCAGTGCAGTCCGCGAAGTGGGAGTCCGCCGCGCGCCTCTACGCGGAAGAGGGGCGCTGGCAGGCCGCGGGCCGTGTGGCGTCCGCCGTTGCGGAGGTGGAGCCGGGCAATACCGTCGCGCGGGAGATGGCCGCGCGCGCATGGCTCTTCGTGGACACGCAGGTGCCCGCGAACCTGCCGGCCGACCTGCGCTGGCGCAACACGCGCGACTTCGCGGCGATGCTGATGCACACCTGGCAGGAGGACCCGGCCGCGCAAGCGCTGGCGCTGTCGTTGATGCGCCACATCGGCCAGGGGGCCCAGGCCCGCGCACGCTACGCGGAGCACGCGCAGCAGCATCCGGACTCACCGCTGGCGGCCCTCTACCTGCAGCGCGCGAGCCCGCCGGACCTGGGCTCCGCGGACGCCGTCGACGCCTACTCGAAGCTGGCGGTGCGCTTCCCGGACTCGCCCGACGTGACCCGCGCGTGGTTGGAGGCGCGGTGGCGCTTCGAGCTGGAGCACCCGTCGGACGCGGGCCGGGGGAACGACGTCGGACGTCCGCCGTACGAGGTCCAGACGGCGGAGCTGTTGAAGCCCTTCGTGGAGAAGCACCCGCCGGAGACATTGGAGGCGCTGGAGCTGGACGTGCGCATCTTCTTGCGCGCGCGGCTGCGAGACGCGGCCACGGGGCTGGTTCGCCGCTACGGCCAGGACCCGCGCCGCCGGACCTGGGACTTCCTGGTACTGGCCGGACGCACGGCGGAGGCCGCCGGGCCCGAGCACACGTCCTACGTGATGCGCGACTGGATTCCCGCCGACCTCGCGCGGCATCCGGCGCGGATGCTGCTGCTGGACCTGCTCACCGGACAGCGCTCGCCGAAGGACGCGGAGCTCGCCGCGCTGGCGTCCCCCGAGGACCGCTCCATGCTGCGCCTCACCCGGGACGTGCTGGTGGATCCGAAGCGCGCGCTGAAAGAGGCCGACGGCGACCCCCTGGTCGTGCTGCCCCGACTGGATCCGGAGATCCTCGCGCTGCTCGCCCTGGAGTTCACGCGCACCGGCGATGCCTTTGGGAAACGGCTCTTCAGTGTCTCGCTGCCGCTGATGCTCGCGCGCGAACCGCTGCGAAACCACGTCCTGTCCGTCTCGGGCGTCCCGGGACCGGACTTCCACCGCCTGCCCCCGGGCCTGCGCGCCGCCGCCACCCTGGTCCACGCCCGGCGCGAGGCGAAGGAGGGCTATCCGGTGTTCACGGAGCGGTTGGACGGTCTTGCCCGCATGGACGCGCTGGGGGGCTTCTCGGTCCGCGCCGCCGGCCCCTGGATGCGGCGCGCGTTCGACGCCTGCATGGACACGAAGGTGGAGCAGTCCCTGCCCCAGGGCATCCTCTTGAGGGGTGACCTTGTGAAAGAGCAGGCCCGCCAGGAGGACGACCGGGAGGGTCGCCGCCCCAACTGCGAGGCGCGCATCGTCAGACCCACGGGGCTGCCGCTTCCCCGGACCGCCGCCACGACGACGCCGTAGAAACGCGAACGGCGCCGACCCCTGAAACCGGGTCCGGCGCCGTCACGGTGCAGCGGGGGAGGGGAACCTCAGCCCGGCTGGCAGACCTGGCGGAGGATGTCCAACGACTCCAGCGCCTTGCCCGCGCCAATCACCACGGCGGACAGCGGGTCCTCCGCGAGGAACACCGGCAGGCCCGTCTCCTCGCGCAGCAGCGTGTCCAGGTTCTTGAGCAGCGCGCCGCCACCGGCCAGCACGATGCCCCTGTCGGCGATGTCACCGGCCAGCTCCGGCGGCGTGCGCTCCAGCGTCAGCTTCACCGCTTCGACGATGCCGTTGACGGGCTCCGCGAGCGCGTCTCGCACCTCGTCGCTGGACACCGTCAGCGTGCGCGGCACGCCGGCCACCAGGTCGCGACCCTTGATCTCCATGGTCATGACCTCGTCCGTCGGGTACGCCGTGCCGATGCCCATCTTGATGAGCTCCGCCGTGCGCTCACCGATGAGCAGGTTGTACTTGCGCTTGACGTACTGGATGATCGCCTCGTCCAGCTTGTCGCCGCCGATGCGCACGGACTTGGCGAACACGATGCCCGCGAGGCTGATGACCGCGACGTCGGACGTGCCACCGCCGATGTCCACAATCATGTTGCCGCTGGGCTCCGTCACCGGCAGGCCCGCGCCAATCGCCGCGGCCATGGGCTGCTCGATGAGGTAGACCTCGCGCGCGCCCGCGTTGGCGGCCGCCTCACGCACCGCGCGGCGCTCCACCTCCGTGATGCCGGACGGGATGCCGATGATGATGCGCGGGTTCACCAGCGTCTTGCGGTTGTGCGCGCTCTGGATGAAGTAGCGCAGCATCGCGGCGGTGATTTCGAAGTCGGCGATGACGCCGTCCTTCATGGGCCGGATGGCCACGATGTTGCCCGGCGTCCTGCCGAGCATCTCCTTGGCCTCCTTGCCCACGGCGAGCACCTTCTTGCCGCCGCGCGAGTCCTGCTGCACCGCCACGACGGAGGGCTCGTTGGACACGATGCCCTGGCCGCGGATGTAGATGAGCGTGTTCGCCGTACCCAGGTCGATGGCGAGGTCGCGCGAAAACAGGGTGTGGAGCCAGTCGAACATACGGGGACGGAAACTTTCGGAAGGGTCGGGAAACTCTCCGCCCTTCAGACGGAGTGCGTTGTCGAAACTACTACGCGCCGCAATACGGAGGAAGAAAAGCCGGAGCCCCTCTCAGGGCGCCGCTCGCTGGACAACCAACCGCACCCGCCCGTCTGTTCCCTTGTCCGCATTCGGACCGCGCTTTTCCTGAAGGACCCCAACCCGCGTCCTCCCCAGGCCAGCAGCCGGGCGGACGTCCGGGCTTCTCAGCGCTTCAGCGAGTACTTCCCGATGGCGTAGAGGGCGCGCACGCCGTCCTTCCAGCCAATCTTCTTGCCCTCCTCGTAGGTGCGCCCATGGTAGCTGATGGGCACCTCGAAGACGCGCCAGTTGCCGCGCGCCACCTTGGCGGTGATTTCGGGCTCGAAGCCGAACCGGTCCTCTTCCACGTGCACGGAGCGGATGACCTCCGCGCGGAAGGCCTTGTAGCAGGTCTCCATGTCCGTGAGGTTCAGCCCGCTCGTCATGTTGGAGAGCGTGGTGAGCAGGTTGTTGAGCACGGTGTGCCAGTAGTACAGCACCCGACGTGGCGACCCGATGAAGCGGCTGCCGAAGACGACGTCCGCGTCGCCGTCCAGGATGGGCTGGATGACCCGGGGGATGTCCCGGGGGTCGTATTCCAGGTCCGCGTCCTGCACGAGGACGATGTCCCCCGTGGCCTCGGCGAAGCCCCGGCGCAGCGCGGCCCCCTTGCCCTGGTTGTTCTCCTGGAAGAGCACCCGGATTTCGTTCCGGTTCTTCGGCGAGCCCCCCAGGACCTCCAGGCCCTGTTCGGACAGCTGGCGCAGGAATTCGCGGCTGCCGTCCTTGGAACAGTCGTCCACCAGGACGAGCTCCTTGGGGAAGTCCACGGCGATGCAGCGCCGGAGGATTTCCGCCAGGGTGGGAATCTCGTTGTAGACGGGGATGACGAGAGAGACGAGCATGGCGGCCCCGCCCTATCGCATTTCCCCCGCCAGGGCGACTCCCTTGCACACAAAATTCAGGGCCGGGCCGCGCTCCGGAGCGCGGCCAGCAGGGCTTCCAGGTCCGCGTCCCCGGTGAGCGGGTGGATGAGCGTGGTGCGCAGGTACACGCCCCGGGGCAGCCGCGTCTGCACCAGGTAGAAATCTCCACGGGAGACCAGCGCTTCACGCAGGCGGACCTGGAGCGCGTCCCAGCCCTCCGGCGGCACGTGCGCGGGGGTGTGGCGGAAGCAGACGATGTTGCAGTCGGGCTCCAGGGCCAGCTCGAAGTCCGGGGCGGCGGTGAGCATCCCCGCGAAGCGCCGGGCCTGGTCGTAGGAGGCGGTGACGGCCTCCTCGAAGACGCGCGTGCCCAGCACGGACAGGCACGCGTAGACCTTGAGGGGCATCATCTCCTTGGTGCACTCCAGCGTGCGCAGGCCCACGTCGCTGTAGGGGCGCGCGTCGTCGCCGTCACCGTGGAAGAGGTAGTGGGCCTCCTGGGAGAAGGCGTCGAAGGAGCGCGCGCCGTCACGGAAGAGCACGGCCGTCACCAGCGCGGGCATGAGCAGCCCCTTGTGCGCGTCCCACACCACGGAGTCCGCCCGCTCGATGCCCTTCACCTGCGCGCGGTACTTCGGGCTCAGGGACGCCGCGGCCCCGTGCGCGCCGTCCACGTGGAACCACAGGTCGTGCTTCTGCGCGAAGTCCGACACGGGCTCCAGCGGGTCGAACGCGCCGGTGGCGGTGGAGCCCGCGCTGGCCACCACGGCGATGGCCTTGCGCCCCGCGCGGGTGGCCCGGGCGAGCGCGTCCTCCAGGGCGTCCGGCCGCACGCGGAAGTGGTCGTCCACGTCCACCGGGGTGAGGCCGCCCTCGCCCCAGCCCATGATGCGGACCGCGCGGGCCAGGCAGTAGTGGGCGGAGCGGGGGACCAGCACCGTCAGGGGCGGGCCCGCGTGTGCACCGCCGTTCCACGCGTCGTAGCCGGCCTTCGCCTGACGGGCGGCGAGCAGGGCGGTGAGGTTGCCCGCGCTGCCGCCGGAGGTGAGCACGCCCCGGGCGCTGGAAGGCAGGCCCAGCTTCGACGCCATCCATGCGAGCACGTGGTGCTCCATCGCGGTGGCGACCGGGCCCATCTCGTACACGGCCATGCCGTTGTTGAGCAGCGACGACACGGCATCGCACAGCGCGGCCAGCGGTACGGGCGCCGTCACCTGATGTCCCACGTAGCGCGGGTGGTGCAGGTGGTGCGAACCCTCCAGCACGCGCGCCATCAGTGACGCGAAGGCCTGTGAAAGCTCTGGCGCCGGCTCCTCCGGGAAGGCCGTGGCGAAGCGCTCCTGGTTCACCGCGGGCGGCGCCCAGGGCAGCACCGGCATCTCGCCCCCGGCGAGCGCGGCCTTCAGGTAGTCCGCGAGCTGATCCATCAAGGCGTGGGCGGTGGCCCGGAAGGACTCCGGTTCATAGGCGGCGCGCAGCGGAGGGAAGACAGGGGTCGTCATGGCGGGCGCACGCTAACGGGAGCGCATCTTCCGGGCGCGGGAAACCGGGGCACGAGGGGCCGGACGGGCTCCCGGCCGGCCGACGGAACCCTTCCGCTCCCGGAGGGACCGGGCGGGCAGGGGCCCGGCGAAGGGGCGGGCGGCTCGCGGCGCCGCCAGGCCATCCCCACCTTTCCGGCGCACAGGAGGAGACGACCGATGGCTTTCGACGACACGCCGTCCGAACGGCGCTCCATCATCAGCGGCATGCGCGTCCGCTCGGCGGACGGGAAGCTCCTGGGGTACGTGGCCCTCATCGGCCAGGAGCACCTCTACGTCCGGCGCTCGCCCTTCGTCCGTCATCGCCACTGGAAGGAGGCCCCCCTGTCCGCCGTGGGCAGGGTGCTCCAGGGCGCCGTCATCCTGAAGGAAGGCACGGGCCCGCTGACTCACGCGGACGCCATGTTTCACGGAGAAATCCCGACACAGACCCTGCCCCTGGCGCTGGGGATCGAGCCGTCGCACGCGTGAGGCCGTCCGGCGGTGGACATTGAGGAGGGCGCGGACACCTGAAGTGTGATTCAACCCGGCGTCATGGCGACATCCCTCGAAGAGCTCTCCCAGCGGGTGTCCGCGGCGTTCGCGGACCGGGCGAAACTGAAGGACGCGGACACGGTGGCGGCGGTGCGAGAGACGCTCGCGCGGCTGGACACCGGGGAGCTGCGCGTCGCGGAGAAGGGCCCGGAAGGCTGGCGGGTCAACGCCTGGGTGAAGGAGGCCATCCTCCTGTTCTTCGCCGTGTCGGAGATGAAGGTGATGGAGGTGGGCCCCTTCGAGTTCTACGACAAGGTGCCCCTGAAGAAGGGCCTGGAGGCGGCGGGCGTGCGCGTGGTGCCGCCGGGCACCGTGCGCTACGGCGCCTTCGTGGAGCGGGGCGCGGTGGTGATGCCCGGGTACGTGAACATCGGCGCGCGGGTGGGCGCGGGCACCATGGTGGACACCTGGGCCACGGTGGGCTCCTGCGCGCAGGTGGGCCGCAACGTCCACCTGTCGGGCGGCGTGGGGCTGGGCGGCGTGCTCGAGCCGCCCACCGCGTCGCCGGTCATCATCGAGGACGGCGCCTTCCTGGGCAGCCGCTCCATCGTGGTGGAGGGCGTGGTGGTGGAGGAGGAGGCGGTGCTCGGCGCCAACGTGGTGCTGACCGCGTCCACGCAGATCATCGACGTCACCGGGACCCAGGAGGTCATCCACAAGGGCCGCGTGCCGGCGCGCAGCGTGGTGATTCCGGGCATGCGGGAGAAGCAGTTCCCCGCCGGGAAGTTCATGGTCCCGTGCGCGCTCATCATCGGGCAGCGCAAGGCGTCCACCGACCAGAAGACCAGCCTCAACGCCGCCCTGCGGGACTTCGCCGTCGCGGTGTGAGCCTGCGACAAATCCGGCGCGGGCGGGGTCGCGTATAGGAGTTGTTACGCGACTTGTTACGTCCGCGTCGTTTTCAGGAGAGCATGGAACACCTCGACGACATCCTCCCCGAGTGGCTGCTCGGGACCCTGGAGCCGGCCCGGCGCGACGCCGCGGCACGGCACCTGGACGGCTGTGCGCACTGCCGGGCGGAGCTGACCCGGCTGACGCCCGCCGTGGATGCGTTGGGGGCGCTCGTGGAGCCGGTGGCGCCCCCCGCCGAATCGCTCCAGCGGCTGATGGAGCAGATGGAGGGGCCCGGCCGCTTCGCCCGCCAGGCCGGGAAGGTCGCCGCGCTCCTGGACGTGGCGGAGGCTCGGGCCCGAGAGCTGCTGGAGTCCATGTCGGAGCCGTCCAGCTGGATGCCCGGCCCGGTGGAGGGCGTGGAGCTGATGCCGGTGGAGACGGGCCCGGCGCGCGAGGGGATGATGGCCGCCATCGTGCGCCTCCAGCCCGGCGCCCGCTACCCGCGTCACACGCACCTGGGCCGCGAGTGGAACCTGGTGCTGGAGGGCGGCTTCCGCGAGGACTCCGGCCACGAGGTATGGCCCGGGGACGAGCTGGAGAAGGCGGACGGCTCGCTGCACGACTTCACCGCGCTGCAGGGCCCCGCGTGCATCTGCGTCTCGGTGTTGGATGGCGTGACGTCCTTCGAGGACCTGGCGGACGGCGCCTGACGGGACGATGTCCCGGGCCCGGGCGGGGAGTATGGTGCTTCGCGCATGTCCTCCACCGACCTCGCCACCCGACTCGCCCAGACGACGCTCGAGCTGTGTCGCATTGAAAGCCCCATTGGCTACGAGGGCCCCATCGCGGACCACGTGGAAGGCTGGGCGCTGAAGCACTTCCGCCGCGAGGAGGTCTTCCGCGTCGGACACACGCTGTTGTTGGGCTCGCTGGAGGACCCCCGGCCCACGGTGGCGCTCATCGGCCACCTGGACACGGTGCCCATGCACCCCGGGGACGTGGGCCGTGTGCCGCGCATCGAAGGGGAGCGCGTGCACGGGTTGGGCGCGTCCGACATGAAGGGCGGCGTCGCGGTGATGATGGCGCTGGCGGAGGACCTCCAGCGCGACGCGCTGCCCGTCAACGTGGCCTTCCTCCTGTACGAGCGCGAGGAGGGCGCCTACGCGGAGAGCGGCCTCATCCCGCTGTACGCGAAGCGGCCGGACCTCTCCCACGTGAAGTTCGGCATCGCCATGGAGCCCACGGACGGCGTGGTGCAGGTGGGCTGCGTCGGCAGCATGCAGGTGACCGTCCGTTTCACGGGGCGCAGCGCGCACTCCGCCCGTCCGTGGCAGGGGGAGAACGCCATCCACAAGGCGGGGCCGCTGCTCACGGAGCTCTTGGGCCGCGAGCGCGTGGAGGTCAACGTCGCGGGCTTCCCCTTCTATGAAGTCATGAGCGCCACGCTGGCCAAGGGCGGCCGGGCGCGCAACGTGGTGCCAGAGGCGTTCGAGCTGAACCTCAACTACCGCTTCGCGCCGGGCAAGAGCGTGGCGCAAGCGAAGGAGGACGTGCTGGCGCTGGTGGCGGGCCGCGCGGAGGTGGAGTTCACGGACGCGTCCCCCAGCGGGCCGGTGGCCGCGGGCAACCCGCTGTTCAAGCAGTTGATGTCGCTCACGGGGCTGCCCGCCGCGTCGAAGCAGGCGTGGACGGACGTGGCCCGCTTCGGTGAGTGGGGCGTGGACGCGGTGAACTTCGGACCGGGTGAGACGGCGCAGGCGCACCAGCTCCACGAGAGCGCGCCCATCCCTCCGCTGGCCGTGGCGTACGAGAAGCTGGCCGCGTTCCTGAAGGGCGCGGCTTAGCGGCTCGCGAGCGTCGTGCGCTCCGGGGCCGGATTCTCGGCCTCGCGCATTCGTCAGGTGGCGTGCATCTGCGCAGGGGGGCATGGATGCAACTCCGGCGGTTGCGCTTACCCTTGCAGGGTCGTCATCCCTGGAGGTTGTTGATGCACGCCGAGTCGAACATGCAGGACCCGAACGAGACCCCGTCGTCCAACACGATCCTGCCGGTCGGTGAGGCGACGCCCGCCAGGACGTCGCGCCGCCGTTCCTCCGGCGCTCGCAAGGCGTCGTCCCGCCGCACGGGGGCCGCGAAGAAGGCGACCTCCAAGCGCACCACCGAGAAGAAGGCCGCGGGCAAGCGCACCGCGAAGAAGGCCACCGCGAAGCGCGGCACGGCGAAGCGCGGTACGACGAAGAAGGCCACCGCGAAGCGCGGCGCCCGCAAGGCTCCGGCCCGTCGCGCCGCCGCCGGACGTACCGCACGCAAGACGTCCGCCCGTGGCAAGTCCGCGCGCAAGACGACGGCTCGCAAGAGCCCGTCGCGCCGCTCCACGCGCCGCTAACAGCCCCCGTCGCTGGCGGAAACACCCCCCATCACCGGGTTCCCGCCAGTGACCCGGGGGCGGGTCATCTCCCATCCCCGCGCCCTCTTATTCGCCGGATTAATCCAGTTTTCCGGCAGGGTCTGATAGGCGTGGAGTTGGACACTGAACGACAGTACTAGTCGCCTGGGGTCCAACGAGGGGTGGAGATGTCCAAGGGGAAGCAGAAGCAGCCATTCCAGTTGCCGGAGTTCTACGTGCCGTGGCCGGCGCGGCTGAACCCGAACCTGGAAGCGGCCCGCGCGCACACCAAGGCGTGGTCGTACCAGATGGGCATCCTGGGACCGCCGCGGGATGGCACGGACCGCGAGGTCTGGTCCGAGCGCCGCTTCGACGGCATGGACTACGCGCTGCTCTGTGCGTACACGCACCCGGAGGCGCCGAGCCCGGAGCTGGACCTCATCACGGACTGGTACGTCTGGGTCTTCTACTTCGACGACCACTTCCTGGAGGTCTTCAAGTACTCGCGCGACGTGGCGGGTGGGCAGGCCTACCTGGACCGGCTGCCGCTGTTCATGCCGCTGGACATGTCCCAGACGCCGCCGGAGCCCACCAACGCGGTGGAGCGCGCCCTCTGGGACCTGTGGCAGCGCACCGTGCCGTCCATGTCCATGGAGTGGCGCAAGCGCTTCTTCGAGAACACCAAGCACCTGCTCGATGAATCGATGTGGGAGATCGAGAACATCAGCGAGGCGCGCATCTCCAACCCCATCGAGTACATCGAGATGCGCCGCAAGGTGGGCGGCGCGCCCTGGTCGTCCGACCTGGTGGAGCACGCCGTCGCCGCAGAGATTCCGGACCGCGTCGTGCGAAGCCGGCCGATGCGCGTGTTCAAGGACACGTTCTCGGACGCGGTGCACCTGCGCAACGACCTGTTCTCCTACGAGCGCGAACTGGAGGAGGGCGAGCTCTCCAACGGCGTGCTGGTGGTGGAGAAGTTCCTCGATTGTGACACGCAGCGCGCGGCGGACCTGGTCAACGACCTGCTGACGTCGCGGCTCCAGCAGTTCGAGACCACGTTCGCCACGGAGCTGCCGTGGCTGTTCGCGGAGTACGGGCTCAACCCGGTGGAGCAGGCGCAGGTGCTCACGTACCTGCGCGGACTCCAGGACTGGCAGTCCGGCGGCCACGAGTGGCACATGCGCTCCAACCGCTACATGAACCAGCACTCGGAGGAGCGGCCGGCGCTGTCCATCCCCGTGCCCTCCGGTCTGGGCACCTCCGCGCTGCGGATTCCGCTGACGCCCGGCGGGCTGGGACTGGGGCCTCGCTCCCGCTCCCTGAGCCACGTGCCCCGCCAGCACGTGGGCCCCACGAAGCTGCCGAAGTTCTACATGCCGTACAGCACGTACTTGAGCCCGCACCTGGACCGCGCGCGCAAGCACTCCAAGGAGTGGGCGCGGCGGGTGGGCATGCTGGAGGTGGTCCCCGTCGTGGGGTTCTACGTCTGGGACGACCACAAGTTCGACGCGGCGGACGTGGCCCTCTGCGGCGCGTACATCCACCCGGACGCGACCCCGGAGCAGCTGGACCTGACGGCGTGCTGGCTCGTCTGGGGCACCTACGCGGACGACTACTTCCCCATGCTCTACGCGAACACGCGGGACATGGCGGGCGCGAAGATGTTCACCGCGCGGTTGGGCCAGTTCATGCCGGATGACGTGGAGGCCGCCAACGCCGCGGTGCCCACCAACCCGGTGGAGCTGGGCCTGGTGGACCTGTGGAAGCGCACCGCCGGCCCGCTGTCGGCGCGCGGCCGCACGCTGTTCCGCAAGGCCATCCAGGACATGACGGACAGCTGGGTGTGGGAGCTGAACAACCAGATCGTCAACCGCGTGCCGGACCCCGTGGACTACGTGGAGATGCGCCGCAAGACGTTCGGCTCGGACCTCACCATGAGCCTGTCGCGCCTCTCCAAGGGCGACGCGGTGCCAGAGGACGTCTTCAACACCCGCACGCTGCGCGGGCTGGAGAACTCCGCCGCGGACTACGCCTGCTTCGTCAACGACCTCTTCTCCTATCAGAAGGAGATCGAGTTCGAGGGCGAGCTCAACAATTGCGTGCTCGTGGTCCAGAAGTTCCTGGGCGTGGACAAGGACACGGCTGTCCTCACGGTCAACGAGCTGATGACCGCGCGCATGAAGCAGTTCGAGCACCTGGTGGCCAAGGAGCTGCCGGTGGTCATCCGCACCTTCGCCCTGGATGCGAAGGCGCAGGAGAAGCTGAACAAGTACGTGGAGCAGCTCCAGCAGTGGATGGCGGGCATCCCCCGGTGGCACGCGGAGGTGACCCGCTACACGGAGACCGAGCTGACCCACGACGCAGCGCCCAAGTTCAAGACCGGGAACGTCTCCGGTCTGGGCAAGTCCGCGATGCGCATCGCCGAGCTGTTCCGCACCGGCAAGCCTTGAGCTCAACCGCAGTCCGAAGCCTTTTGATTCTTCAACCTGGAAAAGGGTGATCCATGTCCAACGACATCAAGAAGTTCGACGACAACAACCAGAGCCTCGGGACGCAGGCGGCGCGTCAGCTGGCTACGACGACCAAGTCCGAGCCGCAGATGCAGGGCATCTCCTCGCGGACGCTGCTCAAGCTGCTGCCGTGGGTGCAGGTGTCTGGCGGTACGTACCGCGTCAACCGCCGCATGACCTACGCGGTGGGCGACGGCCGCGTCACCTTCACCAGCACCGGCGCCAAGGTGCAGGTGATTCCGCAGGAGCTGGGCGAGCTGCCCCTGCTGCGCGGCTACGAGGACGTGGACGCGCTCACCGCGCTGGCCAACCGCTTCGAGCAGAAGGAGTACAAGGCCGGTGAGGTCATCACCGAGGCCGGCAAGGAAGCGGACTCCATCGTCCTCATCGCCCACGGCAAGGTGAACCGCATTGGCACCGGCAAGTACGGCGAGCCGCTGGTGCTGGAGACGCTGGCGGACGGCGACCACTACAGCTACCAGGCGCTGCTGGAGTCGCAGGACTACTGGCAGTTCACGGCGAAGGCCGTGACGCCGGTCATCGCGCTCGTCCTGCAGCAGTCCGCCTTCGAGGCGGTCGTGGCGCAGGTGCCGTCGCTGCAGAAGCACATCGACAACTTCAAGGCCCGCTCCAAGAAGAAGCAGGACACGTCCGGCCAGAAGGCCATCGAGCTGGCCGCCGGCCACCACGGCGAGCCCGTGCTCCCCGGCACCTTCGTGGACTACGAGACGCACCCGCGCGAGTACGAGCTGGCCATCGCGCAGACCGTGCTCCAGATTCACACGCGCGTCGCGGACCTCTTCAACGACCCCATGAACCAGACCCAGCAGCAGCTGCGTCTGACGGTGGAGGCGCTGAAGGAGCGCAAGGAGCACGAGCTCATCAACAACCGTGAGTTCGGCCTGCTGCACAACGCGGACCTGAAGCAGCGCATCCACACCCGCTCCGGCGCGCCGACCCCGGACGACATGGACGAGCTGCTGGCCACGGTGTGGAAGGAGCCGTCGTTCTTCCTGGCCCACCCGCGCGCCATCGCCGCGTTCGGGCAGGAGTGCAACAAGCGCGGCATCTACCCCACCAGCACCGACATGAACGGGACCATGGTGCCCGCGTGGCGCGGCATCCCCATCGTGTCCTGCAACAAGCTGCCCATCAGCGAGTCGCGCACCACGTCCATCATGCTGATGCGCGCGGGTGAGAAGAACCAGGGCGTCGTCGGCCTGCACCAGGCGGGCATCCCGGATGAGATCGAGCCCAGCCTGAACGTCCGGTTCATGGGCATCAACGAGAAGGCCATCATGAACTACCTGGTGACGGCGTACTTCTCCGCGGCGGTGCTGACGCCGGACGCGCTGGGCATCCTGGAGAGCGTGGAGCTGGGCCGCTCGTAGTTCCTCGTCCGTCCATCACGGGAAGGCTCTTCCATGACGACTTCACAGAAGGACGTAGCGGCGCACGAGGGCACCAGCCTCAGCACGGCGGGTGCGCGCCAGCTCGCGACGACGACCAAGACGCAGCCGGTGATGCAGGGCATCTCGCCCCGCTACCTGCTGAACATCCTGCCCTGGGTGCAGGTGTCCGGCGGCACGTACCGCGTGAACCGGCGGCTGACGTACACCGTGGGCGATGACCGGCTGAACTTCAGCAACATCGGCGCCAAGGTGGAGATCATCCCCCAGGAGCTGCTCAAGCTGCCGCTGATGCGGGGCTTCCAGGACGTGGATGACCTGCTCATCCGCACCCTGGCGGGCCGCTTCACCCAGAAGCATTACAAGGCCGGGGAGAACATCGTGGAGGCGGGCAAGTCCGCCGAGCACGTGATGCTCATCGCCCACGGCAAGGCGCAGAAGCTGAAGGCCGGCAAGTACGGCGACCCCGTCGTGCTGGACACGCTGGCGGACGGCGACCACTTCGGTGACCAGGCAGTGGTGGAGTCGAACGACGTGTGGCCCTTCACCGTCAAGGCCGTCACGGCCTGCACGGTGATGGCGCTGCCGCAGGATGTGTTCGAGTCCCTCATCAACCAGTCCCCGGCGCTCAAGGCGCACGTGGCGCGCTACCAGGCGAACCTCAAGAAGCCCCAGGACAAGGCGGGCCAGTCCGCCATCGCGCTGGCCGCCGGTCACCACGGCGAGCCCGTGCTCCCCGGCACCTTCGTGGACTACGAGCTGAAGCCGCGCGAGTACGAGCTGAGCGTGGCGCAGACCATCCTGCGCGTGCACACCCGCGTGTCGGACATCTTCAACGACCCGATGAACCAGACCGCGGAGCAGCTGCGGTTGACCATCGAGGCGCTGAAGGAGCGCAAGGAGTGGGAGCTCATCAACAACCCGGAGTTCGGCCTGCTGCACAACGCCGACCTCAAGCAGCGCATCAACACCCGCTCGGGTCCGCCGACGCCGGACGACATGGATGAGCTGCTGACACGCCGCCGCAAGACGCGCTACTTCCTGGCCCACCCCCGTGCCATCGCGGCGTTCGGCCGGGAGTGCAACAAGCGCGGCCTGTACCCGACGGTCGTGGACGTAGGCGGGGCGAAGTTCCAGGCGTGGCGCGGGGTGCCCATCCTCCCGTGCGACAAGCTGCCCATCAGCCGGGAGAACACCACCTCCATCCTCGCCATGCGCATCGGTCAGGACGACCAGGGCGTGGTGGGCCTGCACAACGCGGGCATCCCCGACGAGGTGGAGCCGAGCCTCACCGTGAAGCGCATGGCCGTCAACGACCAGGCCATGACGAACTACCTGGTGAGCACCTACTACTCCGCCGCCGTGCTCGTCCCGGACGCGCTGGGCGTGCTGGAGAACGTGGCGCTCGGCGGCTGAAGCATTCTCCGCTGTGAAACATGAACGGGCCCGGTGCTTCAGCGCGCCGGGCCCGTTGTCTTTAGCGGCATTGGGCGAAGTACCAGCGCAACTGGAGCTGGCCCCGGAGCACGGTTTCGTCCGTGTCCGCGCCGGGCGCCGTGGTGAGCGAGGCGAGGGCGCTGGTGCAGCCGGGCAGCTTCACGTCGATGGCGGCGCCCGGGTGGAAGCGATTGTCGGTGCCGTCGAAGGCCAGCTCCGCGCGGAAGTCGGCCACGGAGGTCTTCCGCTGCACGCCCAGCCCGGTGCGCAGCGCCCTGCCGTCCCGGAACAGGTCCAGCGCCTGCATCGTCGCGAGCGCGTCGAAGCGCCGGCCGAGCGAGGCCTGGCCGGTCAGCCAGAACGTGTGCCTCGTGTCCTGGAGCCCGTCGCCCGTGAGCACGCCGCCTTCCGTGCGGGCGGAGACGCCCCAGCCCGCGGAGATCTGGATGTCTCCGCTCCGGGAACGCATCTGTCTTTCGGCCTGATCGAAGATGGCGGAAAGGTCCACGCCCCGCTCGGACACGTCCTCGTCCGAGTCCGCGGGCCGCGGCACGCCGTGGCGCTCCAGTTCCTCCGCGACCTGTTCGGGCAGGGTGGAGTTGAGCACGGGGTCGTGTGGATCATGGACCGTCGTCCTGAGCCCAAGGCCCACGCGCCATGCACCCGTGCCGTCCAGGTCTGGAATCATGGCCGCGGACACGGTCGTCTTCGTCAGCACCCGCATCAGCCGGCCCGCCACCGAGTTCGAGCGGTAACGGGCCAGGCTCCGGATGCCACCGCCGAAGAGGAAGTAGGGCGCGACGTCCAGGCTGATCCCCGGACGGAACGCTTCCGGCGACGCTGACGCCAGGACCGTGGCCATCACCGGCTTGGGCGCCGCGCCGAGCAGCACGCGCAGGGGCGCCTCCTCCATCGCGACCAGGGCCGGGGACTCCGGCACGTCCACGTCGAGCACGTAGCGGTAGAGGTTGATGTTATCGCTGTCTCGCGCGCTCGCCGCGCCCGGGGCGAGCAGGGCGCCCACCATCGACAGGCCGGCGAGCCTATTCACTCAAGTTCCAGCCCGCGGAGATAGTCATTGGCGAAGGCCGCGCGCAGCTCTGGCGTGGGAAGCAGGGCCCGGCGCGCTTCGAGCCAGGCGTTGACGCGCGCCTCGCCGTACAGGCCGCGCACCGCCGGGCCATCCAGTTCGTGGAACTTGCCCCAGTGGTACGTGTGGGGGATGGAGGACTCGGCGAGCTGCTGCCAGACGCGACGGTTGTAGGACTTCGTGCGGGTGGACGACGCCCCGTCGATGTCGAGGATGCACGTCATGGGCGCGTGCTGGGTGAACGCCAGCGTGGCTTTGGAGGGCAGGGCGTAGCGCACCCCGAACAGCCCCGGGAACGCGTGGGTGCGATTGATGGCGAGGGCCAGCTCCACCGTCTCGCGCACCCGGCCGAGCGGAACGCCCACCGCGCTGCCCCAGGCCTTCCCCCGGGTGGTCGTGTCGGTGAACAGCTCGCCGTGCGTCCCGCAGACGTTTTCGTATTCCGTGTAGAAGCGATCCATCAGCCGC
Organism: Corallococcus sp. CA041A; assembly: GCF_003612075.1. Classification (NCBI taxonomy): domain Bacteria; kingdom Pseudomonadati; phylum Myxococcota; class Myxococcia; order Myxococcales; family Myxococcaceae; genus Corallococcus; species Corallococcus sp. CA041A. The sequence continues at coordinate 26,437 of NZ_RAWF01000028.1, read as the reverse complement.
GACAGCAGGGGGATGGTCAGCTCCGAGACCATGTCCGTCAGCACGCCGACGATTTCGAGCGCGCTGTCCCCCTGTGTCAGCTTGCTGCCGGGGCTGGGAGGGTTCGAGCCTTCCGGACACCGCGCGTGCTTGTACATCACCGTGACGAAGACGCCCCGGTCCATGTCATTGGGATTGATGACCGCCGTGAAATGATAGGGTTTGAGCCCCTGCGGCCCCGGCAGCGTGATGCCGGAGAAGTCGAGCTGGTCGAACGCGCGCCAGAGCCCCTCGGTGAGCGGCATCCGCTGGCGGTACGCCTGGAGGTAGTAGAGGTCCACCACCTCCATCAGGACGCCGTGCACGAGTCCGAAGCCGCCCAGGCCCACCAGGGCGGCTTTGAAGAGGGCGTCGTCCCGGATGAGCTCCGCGCCAAGCTTCTGGGGAATCTCGTCGTGGATGACCGGCGCGCTGGCTCGCTCCAACCAGACGTGGCGGTCCGGTGAGACGACGACGTGCAGTCCCACCACGAAGTCCTGCATGGCGCCGGTCTCCAGGCTGGAGCCATGCGTGCCTGTTCCGATGGCCCCGGCGATGGTCTGCCCATTGCTGGCGCCCGAGGTGGTCAGGGACTTGCCGGCCTGCTTCAGGAAGTGGTTCAGCTCCGCGACGGAGACACCGCTCTGCGCGAAGAGGAGGTCCTCCCTCCGGCCCGGATGGTCGGGATGGGGGCGGGGCGCGGGGAAGAGGTAGTTCAGCGGCCGGGTGTTGACGAGGATGCCGCTGGTGGCGGGCGCCTTGGAGAAGGACCAGCCTCCGCCCAGGCCGCGGATCTCCAGGCGCTCGGTGAGCGCGCGCTGGATGAGGCCCTGCAGGCCCACGGTGGTGTCGAGGTAGCCCGGCACCGTGGACTGGGAGGCATCCGCGTTCCAGACGTCCACCAGCAGCTCCAGCCTCTGGGTGTAGCTCTGGTGCCAGTTCTGCCAGCGCTTCTGGCTGCTCTCGTGGATGACGGGGGGCATGGCTACCGCACCCCAAGGTCGCCGGGCGCCGGCTGGGCCTTGGCGCAGCGCCACTCCACCCGCTGCGGCATCGCGAGGCCGAGCGTCAGCACGCCGATGAGCGCGAAGCCCACGTTGGTGCTCTGGGTGACCTCCGCGAGCGCCTGGCCCTGGCAGTTGTCCACCCGGGGCCGCTCCTGGACGAGCCCCCAGCCCAGGGACCAGAGGACCTCGCCTTGCGGTTCGGTGGCGCTGGCCCCGGCAGCTCCGGGCGCCTGGACACGGTAGTGCGCGCAGGCCGAGCTCAGCCCCAGACACAGCAACGCCGCCGCACGCTTGGACATGCTCGAGCATGGGCCTGCCGGAGGGGTGGGACCATGCGGTCAGCGGTCGTGGACGTCTGTCTGACACTCCACGCGCACGCGCCACCGTCACGCTGTTGAAGTGTTTCCCCCACCGATGGGCGATTTATGTAGGGTGGCCCACGTGCTCTTCGCATCCCGCACCGTGCTGGCCGTGATCCTCGGGATTGCCATGGGTGTGGCGGTCGGTCTCGGCGGCTTCACCTTCGCGTACGCGAAGGGCTCGTCCTACCTGCGGGACGACCCTGCCGCCTGTGCCAACTGCCACATCATGAACGAGCAGTACGACGGCTGGCGCAAGAGCAGCCATCACGCGGTGGCCACCTGCAACGACTGCCACACGCCCGCGGGCTTTCTGCCCAAGTACTACACGAAGGCGAGCAACGGCTTCTGGCACTCCTTCTACTTCACCACCGGCACCTTCCCGGACCCCATCCGCCTGCGTCCGGGCAACCGCGTGGTGACGGAGAACGCGTGCCGCAAGTGCCATGCCTCCATCGTGGAGGCCATCGAGACGCCCCCCACGGGGCACGGGCAGGTGGCCCCCGGCGAGCAGCTCCAGTGCCTCACCTGCCACAACTCCGTGGGTCATCCCGAAGGGTCGGGGAACCCCGAGCTCATCCGTAAGGAGAATGCACGATGACCGAGCCCGAGAAGGCTCCGGAGAAGCGCCGGCGGTTCAGCGGCACAAAGCTCGTGGTGGCGGTCGCGGTGGCGGCGGCGCTGGCCTCGGCGGGCGTCACGGCCCTGCTGGTCAACATCATGGAGCGCAAGCAGGAGGCGAGGAACCCCTTCTACCGGGTGGTGGAGCTCGACGACACCATCACGGACCCCGCCGTGTGGGGGAAGAACTTCCCGCTGCAATACGACGGCTACAAGCGCACGGTGGACCAGAAGCGCACCCGCTACGGCGGGAGCGAGGCGGTGGCGCGCACGCCCACCCAGGCGGATCCTCGCTCGGTGGTGGCGCAGAGCCGGCTGGAGGAGGACCCCCGCCTGGTCACCATGTGGAGCGGCTACGCCTTCGCCACCGACTTCCGCGAGGAGCGCGGCCACGCGCACATGCTGGAGGACCAGGTCTTCACCCAACGGCAGCAGGTGACGCAGCAGCCGGGCACCTGCATCCACTGCCACGGCAGCGTGTACGTGCCCTACAAGAAGCTGGGGGACGGGGACCTCATCAAGGGCTTTGAGAAGATGAACCAGATGCCCTTCGCCGAGGCTCGCAAGCTCGTGGAGCACCCGGTGTCCTGCATCGACTGCCACGACCCCTCCACCATGCAGCTGCGCGTCACCCGCCCCGGCTTCATCGAGGGCATCGCCGCGCTCAAGGCCAGCCAGGGCGTGCCCGGCTTCAAGGTGAATGAGGACGCCACCCGCCAGGAGATGCGCACGTACGTGTGCGGGCAGTGCCACGTCGAGTACTACTTCAAGGGCAAGGAGAAGCGCCTCACGTACCCCTGGGCCAAGGGCATCAACATCGACCAGATCATGGCCTACTACGACGAGGACGGGCACGCCGACTGGACCCACGCCCTCACCGGCGCGAAGGTCCTCAAGGCGCAGCACCCTGAGTTCGAGATGTACAACCAGGGCATCCACGCGAAGAGCGGCGTGGCGTGCGCGGACTGCCACATGCCCTACCAGCGCGAGGGGGCGATGAAGATCAGCGACCACCACGTGCGCAGCCCGCTGCTCAACATCAACCGCGCCTGTCAGACGTGCCACAAGTGGAGCGAGGCGGAACTGCTCAACCGGGCGGAGACCATCCAGACGCGCACCTTCCAGACGCGCAACATCGCCATGGACGCGCTGGTGGACCTCATCCACGACCTTGAGAGCGCACGGAAAGCGGGAGTGCCCGACGAGTCACTGGCCAAGGCGCGCGACCTGCAGAAGCGCGCCCAGTTCTACCTGGACTTCGTGGAGGCGGAGAACTCCATGGGCTTCCACGCGGACCAGGAGGCGGTGCGCATCCTGAGCAACTCCATCAACTTCTCACGCCTGGGCCAGAACGCGCTGCGGCCCGGAGGAGGCGCCTCCACCGCCCCGGATCAGCGGCCCGCGGGAGCGCCCCCGGCCACCGGAAGTGGGAGCGCTCCGCGGGGCTCGCGGTAGGCGGTCAGTACTTCACGCGCACCAGGAAGACATCGCCGCGCGTGGGCTTGAACTTGTCCACGCCGAAGTCGGTGACGCGGTCTGTGTAGCCGAACAGCACCGCGTCGCCGTCCGGCATCAACGTCACCGCTGGCACCGCCTCCACGCCGTACAGCTCGCCGCGCGCTTCCGGCGCGGTGCCCAGGAAGAGGCGCGAGGCCAGCGGTTGTCCCGTGGGGTCGAAGCGCTGGGTGAAGAGCTGCGCGGACCCCAGGCCGTCCGGGCCCGTGGCGCCGTTCTCCAGCCACGAGTACGTGTAGCCCACCACCAGCACCTCTCCGGTGGAGTGGATGGCCACGCCCTGCACGGACGCGTCCACGCCCAGGTCGCGCGCCCAGCGCTCGGTGCCGTCCGCGCCCGTCACCACCACGAAGGGGCTGGGGCTGGCCGCGCCCTTCAGCGCCGCGCCCGCCCAGGAGAAGCTGCCCTGGAAGTCGCCGCCCGCCACCACGTCACCGGCGGCGTCGCGGCTCACGTCTCGGACGCTCCCCTTCACGCCAGGCCGCACCTTCGCCCAGCCGAGCGCGCCGTCCTGCCCGTACAGCGCCACGAACGGGCTGCCTGAGCCGGAGCCCTGCGTGGCGTTGGTGCCGAAGCGCACGGTGCCCGTGTAGCGCCCCGCCACCGCCACGCTGCCGTCCGCGCCGGGGGCCAGGGACAGGGGCTCGGCGCCCGCGCCCTCGGACTCCGCGCTGCCCACTGCGAAGGCGCGCTCCGCCGTGCCGTCCGCCGTGAACACCGCCACGCCGGCCGAGGCCCCCTTCACCTCGTTGCCCAGGTCCACCGTGCCCGGCGCCGTATAGGCCACGTACAGCCGGCCCTGCGCATCCGCCGCCACGTCCTTCACCGTCAGCTCGCCGGGCACCCGGTGCGCCCAGAGCGTCGCGCCATCCGCGGACAGCCTCGCGACGATGGCGCCGTCGCTGAGCTTGCCCGTGCCCAGGTCCACCGTGCCCTGGATGTTGCCGGCCAGGAGCATGCCGCCAGCGCCGTCCGCCGCCACGCGGGCCCGAACGTCCGCGCGCAGCGTTTCAGGCGTGGCGTCCACGCGCACGTCGTACGCGTGGGTCCACAGCGTCTGCCCCGCGCCGGAGCGCCGCGTGAGGACCAGCTCCACGGCGTCATCCGTGGGCGTGCGCGCCTCCAGGTCGTCGTAGCCGTGCACGGCGGCGGTGAAGAAGTCGCCCGTGGCGTCCACCGCCAGGTCCAGCGCCAGGTCGTCCTGCGCGGCGCCCTCCTTCGCGAACCACAGCGTGGCCCCGGAGGCGGGCGGCACGGTCCCCGGCTCCTGGACCGGAGGCGGTGGTGTCTGTGGGTTCTGATTGCCCGGCGGCGTCTGCGTGCCGCTCCCCGGAGGTGGAACCTCGCCCGGTATCGAAGGCTGCTCCGAGGGTGGGCACCCCAACTTCGAATCCTGGCAGTTGTCCGGATCGGGCTTTTCAGCCCCGCCTCCGCACCCCCACCCTCCGCCAAACGCGAAACCCAGCACCGTCGCTCCAACGACAGTCCGGCGCCACCCCCGCCCCAGATACATGGAATCCCCTCCGTGTACGGCAGGGTTCGCATGCCATCCCACACCGGCAAATACGGCACGGAAGGTTGCTCGGCCGCCCGCTGCTGGACGGCGGATGTATCGCGTGGGTGGGGTTCGCGACGCCGTGGATGGGCGACGCGAGCACCCACGAAGGTCCTCGCGTTACCCACGCAGGCGCAAAGCCAGACACTACCGCCAGAAGCCGATGGAGATGCCCCAGTTGGAGTAGCGGCTCGCCAGGTCGAACGACGCGGTGATGGACCAGTCCTCCCAGTAGCGCAGCACGAACAGCTCGAAGCCGCCGGTGAGGTGCGGCCGGGGGTTCCGGTCCCGGAAGGGGGACGGCTCCAGCCATGTGCCCGCGCGCAGACGCAACAGGCCGGGGAAGGTGTCCCATTCGGCGCCCAGGCGCGGCTGGAAGGTGGGGGTTTCGCCCACGGGCTGCGGCTCCGTGGTGATGGCGAGCGAGCGCGACGCCACCGCGTTGCTCACGCTGGAGATGAGGTCCACCTGCGCGGTGATGAGCCACCGGCCGGCCAGCGCGTCGCGAGGCTCCTCCTCCGGCACCGGCAGCGCGTCCCCGTCCACCTGGAGCTGACGCCGGGCGGCGGGGGACAGCCGGTTGTAGCGGTGCGCGCCCTCGCCCAGCCGCCAGCTGGCGCCCAGGGACAGCACCGCGGGCGACACCACCGCCGCGTAGACCTGACGGCCCGCGATGAAGGGGCTCTGGCCGTCGTCGCGGCGCCAGCCCGCCACCACCTCCGGGCGCACCGCCACGCCAATGCGGTAGGGCCGCCCGTGCGGACGGAAGAGCATGTCCACCGCCACGCCGGTGTCGCCGTAGCGCCAGGACTGGTCGCCCATCTCGCTGAAGCTGGCCTGCGCGGAGAAGATGCCCAGCGACAGGATGAAATCGTCCTGGCCGAAGGCGATGGAGCCCGCGAGCGTGGATTGGGTGAGGGAGACGCGCAGCTTCTCGCCCTCGCCCCGGCAGCCCAGGGTGAGGCAGTAGCCCGTGCGGCTGTTGCGCCAGAGGAAGCCGATGCCGAAGCGCTTGTATTGCAGCATCAGCGCGCCCAGCAGCTGGCGGCTGTCCACGGTTTCGTCGGCCAGGCCGTCGTTGTCCACGTCCCGGCGCTTGGTGCCGGTGAAGGGCAGGTCCAGCCAGGACAGGGTGACGCCCAGGTCCCAGTCGCGCTCCAGCGACGCGCTGCGCTGGGCCAGGGCGGCCAGGTTGCTGGACACGCCCGCGGCGCCCTCCGCGATGCCCACGTAGGCGCCGCCCAGGCCCACCACGCGCGCCGACCCCAGCAGCGCGCCGGAGTTGAAATACAGACGTTCCGGACGGGGCTCCGTGGGAGCGTCGTCCTGGGCCAGGGCCGGGAGCGCGGCGAGGGACACCGCGCACGCCAGGGCCGCCAGGGTGCTACGCACGCCGTGAATCACCGGACAGCGGCCCCTTCGCTGAAGAGGCGGTCCGCCTCCGCCGCCAGGGCGGAGTCGCGGGACGTGAGGCCGCCCGCGTCGTGCGTCACCAGCGCCAGCGTCACCTTGCACCACCGGATGTCGATGTCCGGGTGGTGGTCCGCGGCCTCCGCGGCCTTCGCCACGCGCTCCACGAAGGCGATGCCCTCCAGGAACGAGGGCGCTTCGTAGGTGCGGCGGATCATCCCGCCCTCGTGCTTCCAGGCGGGGTGCTGGGCGAGGAAGGTCTGGAGCGCATCCGGGGTGAGCAACGTGCGGTCGTAGGCCATGGCGGCCGTTCTACCCGCTCCCTTGCCCGATGGAAGCCCCGGCGCGTTCAATGCGCCGGGCTCCTTTGTCTCATTTCACGCGCGCGAAACCGCCTGCTTCCACTTTTCCAGGTGGCGCGCGCGCACCTCCGGCTTCATCTTCGGCTTGAAGGTCCGGTCCGCCTTCCACGCGCGGCGGATGGCGTCCGGGCTGGTCCACACGCCCGCGCCCAGGCCGCCCAGGAAGGCCGCGCCCAGGGCCGTGGTCTCCAGGTTGCGCGGGCGGACCACCGGCACGCCCAAGAGGTCCGCCTGGTACTGCATGAGCAGGTTGTTGGCCGCGGCGCCGCCGTCCGCCTTGAAGACGGGGATGTCCCGCCCGCTGTCGCGGCGCATGGCCTCCGCCAGGTCGTGGATTTGAAGGGCCACGCCTTCCAGCGTCGCGCGCGCCAGGTGCGCCACGGTGGTGGAGCGGTCGATGCCGGCGAACAGGCCGCGCGCCTCCGGGCGCCAGTGCGGCGCGCCCAGGCCCGCGAGCGCCGGGACGAAGACGACGTCGCCGGAGTCCTTCACGCTGGCGGCCAGCGCCTCCACGTCCGGGGCCTTCTTGATGACCTTGAGGCCGTCGCGCAGCCACTGCACGGCGGCGCCCGCGATGAAGGAGCTGCCCTCCAGCGCGTAGTGCGTGGTGTTGCCCAGCTTCCACGCCACGGTGGTGAGCAGCCCCGCGGTGGAGCGCACCGGCTGGGTGCCGGTGTTCATGAGCAGGAAGGCGCCGGTGCCGTAGGTGCACTTGGATTCGCCGGGCTCGAAGCACGCCTGCCCGAAGAGGGCCGCCTGCTGGTCTCCCGCCATGCCCGCGACGAGGATGCCGTCCGGCAGGCTGCGCATGCCGCGCGTGGTGCCGTACACCTCCGCGTTGCCTCGGATCTCCGGCAGGCACGCGCGCGGCACGCCCAGGAGCGAGCACAGCTCGTCATCCCAGTTGAGCGTGCGCAGGTCCATGAGCAGCGTGCGGCTGGCATTGGACACGTCCGTGACGTGGGCGACGCCGCCGGTGAGCTTGTGCACGAGCCACGAGTCGATGGTGCCGAAGCACACGTCGCCGCGCTCGGCGCGCTTCTTGGCGCCCTTGAGGTGCTGGAAGAGCCAGGTGAGCTTGGTGCCGGAGAAGTAGGGGTCCAGCACCAGGCCGGTGACTTCCCGCACGCGGGGCTCGACACCCTGGGCCTTGAGCTTCTGACAGATGTCCGCGGTGCGGCGGTCCTGCCAGACGATGGCGCGGGCCAGGGGCTCGGAGGTCTCGCGGTCCCACAGGCCCGTGGTCTCCCGCTGGTTGGTGATGCCCACCACGGCGATGTCGCGGCCGGTGAGGCCGGCGTCCTTGAGCGCGCGGGCGATGCACCACTCGCTGGTGTTCCAGATGTCGATCAGGTCGTGCTCCACCCACGACGGCTTGGGGAAGTGCTGGGGCAGCTCCTTGTAGGAGCGGCCCACCACCTGCAACCGGGTATCGAGGATGGAGACGTGGGTCCCCGTGGTGCCCTGGTCCAGCGCCAGGACGTATTTCGCCTTCGCCATGCGTGCGGAGCCTCTTTCGTCGGCCAATGGCCGGACACGGAAAGGGACCCTACTCCAAGAGAAGGCGCCCGCACCGACGGAGCGTGCGGGATGTCAGGCACCGGGAGATGTCCGTGGAACGCTCCCGTGCCTGCGTGGGGGTGCCGTGACGGTGCGCCTTGCCGGGGGAAGTCCACGGTACTTCCCGGCGCTACCGCGCGCGGCGGCCCGCTCTCAGTAACCCGTGGCCCGCGAGCGGTTGTTGAAGTAGCGGCGCAGGCCGTAGGCGCCCAGACCCGCGAGAATCATCCGGCCCAGCGAGCCGCCCGCGCCGGAGGACCTGCGTCCCCGGTATCCGTAGCCGATGGGACGGCGGCCATAGGCGCTGCGTCCGCGGTTCCAGCCACTGCCCCTGAAGACGCTCCGTTGTGACGCGCCCAGCGCGCCCAGCAGCTTGGATAGCAATGCCATGGTGTCACTCCGTGGTGAGGGATACGCGGCCCGAGCGGCCTCGACGGGGGTCGGACCCGTGAAGGACGTGCGTGCGTTGAAAGGTGGGTCTCACACCGTGTGACGACACCCCGTGTCGAACGGGGCCCGTGAAAGCCCGTGTCCCGGGCCGGAGGGCAGGCGGGCGGGTTGGGGGACGGCGGTGGTGGGTACGGGAGCGCGGTGGATCCGGATGCGTGGGATTGAAGCGCCCGGGCGATGACCGCCTGCTCATCGAACGGAAGCCCTGGCCAGGTGAGGCACGGCCCACCCGGTTCCCTGCCCTGGGGGGCGTCTCCAGATTTCGGTCCAGGAAGCCGCGACACGCATGGGGGTCCGTCATCCCTGTGGGACGGACCCCCATGTTCTTTCAGGCGCGAGGGATGAGGCCCTGGTCGCGCAGGAAGGTCACGGTGTGGGCCACGCCGTCCGCGAGCGGGGTGGGGCGGAAGGCCAGCTCCCGCTGGGCCTTGGCCGCGTTGACGCGAGCCTCCCAGCGCATGAAGGACAGCTGTCCGGGCGCGACGAGCGGCGTGAAGGGGAACACGCGCGCGAGCGGCGCGGACACGCGGGCCAGGGCCTCCATCAGGAAGACGGGCGCGACGGCGGGAGGCTTGCCGGCCCCGGCGGCCTGGTGGATGGCGAGCGCGAGGTCCGCGTTGCTCGCGTACTGGTCGGCGACGAGGTAGCGCTCACCGTTGACGCCGCGCTCGGCGGCGGCGAGGTGCACGTCGGTGCAGCCGTCCACGTGGACCACGGACATGCCGCCCGGCGGGAGCAGCGGAGCCTTCTTGTTGAGCAACTGGATGAAGAAGGAGTTGAGCCCCACGTGCACGGGGCTGGGCCCGTAGACGGCGGCCGGGTTGACGAAGACGACGTCCAGCCCCTGCTGGCGGATGGCCTCCACGGCGCGCTCGGCGTCCTGCTTGGAGCGCTCGTAGACGGTGGGCTTGGGGTGCGGGTCGATATGCGCTTCGGTCAGCTCGCCGCCTCGGGGCGCGGCGAAGACATCCATGGTGGACGTGTAGACCACGCGTCGCACCTTCGCGGCGTGAGCGGCGGACAGGACGTTCACGCTGCCCTGACGGTTCACGCGGTCGAAGATGGAGTCGTCCCGATGCCACTGCTCCGGCATGCCCGCGGCGTGGAAGACGAGCTCCACGTCATGCAACGCGGCGGGCAGGGTGCCCGGCGACGTGACGTCACCCGGGACGAGTTGCACGGAGGAGGGGAGCAGCTTCGCGGCGCGGGCCGGGTCCCGCACGAGCGCGCGGACGGAGGCGCCCTGCTTCACGAGCCGATGGGCAATGGCGTTGCCGATGAGGCCAGTGGCCCCGGTGACGAGGACGTTCATGGGGCCGGCAATCTAGCCGGAGTCAGCGGTGCCGTGCTCCGCGGGGCTCGGGGCGGGAGCGCAGCCCGTCGAAGAACATCCCGGTGAGGCGGTGGATGCGCTTGGAATCCGAGGCGTCCTCCGCGGCGGCGAGGGAGATGGCCATCGCCATGCACACCACGTCATCCAGGAGGATGTCGCTTCGCACCTCGCCCGCGTGCTGGGCGGCCTTCAGCAGGCGCTCGCCTTCGGCCGTCGTCGCGTCACAGCCCTGGGTGTGGTTCTTGAGGACGATCCCCAGCGACGCCGCGAGCCCCTTGTACATCCCCGCGCAGTGCACGAGCTCCGCCAGGAAGAGGCGCAGGGCTTCGAGAGGGGGCAGTGCCTCCGAGCGTTCGAGGCTCTTCTTCGCGAGCGTCAGCAGTTGTTCGTCGCACGTCGCGGCGAGCAGCGCCTCCCGCGACTCGAAGTGACGGTAGAGCGTGCCGATGCCCACCTCCGCCCGCTTCGCCACGTCGTTGAGCGACGCGTCCGCGCCGCGCTCGGAGAACACTGCATGCGCCGCCACGAGCAGCCGCTCCCGATTGCGCCGCGCATCCGCGCGCAAGGCTCCGCCCGTCACGTCCTCCTGAGGCTTCTTCGGCTGCTTTGTCATTGCCACTTGAAAAACGGAGGATAGCTCCGCATTTAACCGGAGCAATCCTCCGCTTAGCAAGGGAAAGGCAGGACCTGATGGCGACGAAGCGCGAAACCGTGTTGGTGCTGGGAGCGACAGGGCAGCAGGGAGGCGCGACGGCGCGAGCCTTGCTCAAGGACGGCTGGCGGGTCCGCGCGCTCGTGCGGGACCCGGCGAGCGCGAAGGCCCGCGAGCTTGAAGCGGCGGGCGTGGAGTTGGTGCGTGGGGACATGGGGGACCGCGCGTCGCTCGACCGTGCGGTCGCGGGGGCCTACGGTGTTTTCAGTATCCAGCCCAGCTCGGCACAGGCGAGCTACGGCGTCACGGACGACGACGAGGTCCGCTTCGGCACATCCATCGCGGACGCGGCGAAGGCGGCAGGCGTAGAGCACTTCGTCTACACGTCGGTGCTGGGGCTGCGTCCCGGCACGGGTGTGGACCACTTCGAGACCAAGTGGCGCATCGAGGAGCACGTCCGGGCCAGTGGCCTTCGCGCGACCATCGTGCGGCCGGGGACCTTCATGGAGCTGCTGCTGGTGCCGGACTTCGGCCTGGCACGGGGGGCGCTCCAGTTCTTCATCCAGCCGGAGCAGCCCATGCAGTTCATCGCGGGGGAGGACATCGGCGTACTGACCGCACGCGTGTTCGCGGATCCGCGCACGTACGTGGGGACCACGCTGGAGATGGCGGGAGACTCGCTCACCGGCAATGCACTCGCGGAGAAGATCGGCCGGGCCACCGGGACGTCCATCTCCTACTCACGGTTTCCGCCAGAGATGCTTGCGGCGAGCCCGATGCTGCGCAAGCTCGTGAAGCTGTTCGAGGATGGTTTTGTGTTCGAGAGCGCGGACATCCCGGCGCTGCGGCGGCTGGCGCCAGGCCTGCTCACGTTCGATGCGTGGCTGGAGCGCGGGGGCGCCGCGGCGATCCGGGAGCGCTTCGCGGTCTAGAACGCGACGCAGGGCAGGGAGTCGATGCGCAGCACCGACTCGGGGTCAAACTGGCCCTTGTACTCCTCTCGGATGGCTTCGATGTCAGCCGAGAGTGCCGCGCTGCCGTCGTGTAGCAGCACGATGACCTTGGTCTGCTCGTGAATCAGTTCGCCGGACTCCAACTGGTACTGCCCGTAGGCGTCGTACACGGTGAGCCCATCCTGGAAGCGGGGCGTGACGACCGTATCCACGAAGGCCTGGAACTCGGCCTCACTGACGGGCTCGTTGCCCACCCGGTTCCGGCCGAAGGACAGGTCCGTCTGGTACTGGGGATCGCCCACCTTGCAGTTCAGGCCGTCATCGTCGTGCCCGCCACACGCCGCGGCACCCATCCCGAACACGAGGCTCAGCCCCAACAACAGCCGTGAGGAAACGGCGGTCATCCCTGGAAGATGCATCGCGGGTCACTCCGGGAAAGTGGGAGGGGAGCATGACCGGCTGTTTCCATGCGTGATAGAGCGACTCCGGTACGACTCGGAGGAGTGCGCCATGACAGGAGCCATCAGCCTGGAAGCGCTGGCGGAGTACATCCAGGATGCGTTCAAGGACGTGCACATGGACACCTCCACGCCGGACCTCTTCTTCTTCGCGGGGGACGAGCGGAAGCATCCCTTCGCGACCATCGTCACGCGGGACACCGAGTTCGACCATCACTCGGAGCTGGACCGCGATGAGGTGTTCCGGCTGAACCTGGGCTTGAGCAAGGAGAGCTTCCAGAAGCTGTTCCCGGTGCTCGACCCGCGCGTGGACTACACGGATCTGGACGTGCTCCTACCGCACCCGGCCTATTCGCGGATGTTCTGGCTGAGCGTGCTCAACCCCAGCCACGAAACACTCCGGCTGCTGCGCCCGTACCTGAAGGAAGCCCATGCCCTCCAGGTGAATCGGGCCGCCCGGGGCTGAGTCACGGCGTGCGGCTGCGCACGGTCTCATCGCTCCGGGGCACATCCGCGTACCCGGTCATCTCCAGGTAGCCGCGCCCCTGCACGGGCTGGCCCTCGCGCGTGCCGTCCACGGTCACCGCGCCCTCCCAGTAGCGCACCAGCACCGGCAGCTCCTGGTCCGGCAGCTTCGGCGTCACGGTCAGCTCCAGCGATACCTTGGGGACCTGGACGCGCCAGCCCGCCGGGTACTCGCCGCCGCGCGGACTCTTCCAGGTGCCCCGGGGCTCCAACTGCATGTCATCGGCGGTCAGGTGCACGGCCTCACCCGTCGCGGGGATGTACGTGCCCGCGCTGAAGGCGTCCTTCGACCCGTCCTTCTTGCGCAGTTGGTAGAGCATCAACTCGCTGCCGTCGGTGAACTGGAGCGCGAACCAGTCCCAGCCCACCTGGTCGCCGCTCAGCGCGCTGGTGCTCCACTCGCGGTCCATCCAGCTCTCGCCCTTCACCTGCACCGTCTGCCCATCCACCGACACCGTGCCCCGCGAAGGCATGCGCGACATCGAGTAGTAGTAGGACGCGTTGCCCCGCTCCGCGCCCTTCTGGCTCAAACCCTTGTCACCCTGGAGCACCGGCGGCTTGCCCTCGTCCAGCGTCAGCTCCAGCGTCACTCCGTCGCCCTGCGCGCGCAGGTGCATGGGCCACGTGCCGCCCGTGCCTTCGCTGCGCACGTCCCAGTCCTGAAGCCAGACATGGAAGGGCGCCCCGTCCGCGCCCGCAAGCCCCTGCGCCGCGCGGCTGAAGCGCTCGGTGACGTGGAACTTCCCGGCGCTCACGTCCGTGAGCGTGAAGTGCCCCATGAACACCTGCCGCGTGCCCCAGCTGGACTCACGCTGCGGCTGCTCTGGCGACAGCGCGCTGCGGAACAGCGTGAACTGGTAGCCGAAGGCGCGCCCGTCCTGCGTCTCTAGATTTCCTGTCCAGTACCACCACTCGGTGCGGAAGTCGGGGTGGGGGCCGTGGTCCTCCGGGAAGTGGAAGGGCCGGGGCTCCATCGCGCGCGCGTAGCCCTCCGTGCCGCCGTCTCCGCCCATCGCGGACGCGACCGTCATGCCGCCTGTGTTCGCGGGCCCGGTGTCCTCCGTGTCCCGCAGCACCACGCCCACCGCCACGCCCAGCGCGGCGAGCACCAACACCACCCCGATGACGAGTCCCCGCCCCATGCCTCACTCCTCCCGCAGCGCCATGGCCGGGTTCGCGCGCGCCATGCGCCACGCCGGGTACAGTCCCGCGAGCGCCGCTGCCACCAGGGCCAGCACCAGCGCCTGTCCCACCACGCCCGGCGCCACCACCAGCTGCAACGTCCACCCGAACGAGCGCTGGTTGATGACGTGCACCAGCACGTAGGCCAATGCCAACCCCAGCGGCACGGAGAACAGCCCCGCGAGCAAGCCCAGCAGGCCCGTCTGCAACGACACCATGCCCCACAGTTGTCCCGGCGTGAGCCCCGTCGCGCGCAGCACCGCGAACTCGCGCGCCCGCTCCAACTGCAACGACATCAGCGCGCTCAGCACGCCCACGAACGCGACGCCAATCGCCAGCAAGCGCAGCACCTGCGTGATGGTGAAGGTGCGGTCGAACACCTCCATCGACGCCTGCCGCAGCGCCCGGTTCGCGCGCACGTTCAAGGCCTGCTCACCGCCCGCGCGGTCGCGCACGCGGGCCACCAGTTCGTCCACGTCCTGTCCGGGCGCGGCGAAGAGGGACAGGCCGGACACGCCCCGGTCCTCGTACCAGTGCTCATACGTGGCACGCGGCATCAGCACCGTCCCCACGTCCGAGCCATAGTCGAAGTACACGCCCGCCACGCGGAAGTCGTGCGGCCCCTTGTCGGTGGCGACTCGCAGCGTGTCGCCTGCGTGAACGCCCCGGTGGAACGCGAAGGGCTCCGACACGATGAGCGCGTCCGGTGACGCGTCCAGTTGTCGCCACACGTCCTCCGCGCGCCCTTCCTTGAAGCGGTACGTCCGCTCGTGGCCCTTCGCGAAGTCCACCGCCAGCAGGTCCGTGTCCACGTCGTTGATGCGCACGTGGATAACGCGGATGGATCCGCTCGCCTCGACGCCGGGCGTGGACCGCAGCTTCTCCGCGAGCCCCGGCACCAGCGACGAATCCCCGCGCCGCGCCACCAGTGACGGCGGTGACACGAACACGTCCGCCTGCAACGCGGACTCCAGCCACGCCGCCACCGTGCCTCGGAAGCTGGACACCATCAGGCCCACGCCCACCGTCGTCGCCACCGCGACCATCAGCGCCGCCAGCGCCACCGCCGTGCGCGACAGGCTCGCCGTCACGCCTCGGGCCGCCATGCGTCCCAGTGGACCGAACATCGCGCCCAGCGGCCGCGCCGCCGCCACCGTCAGCTTCTCCGTCACCCAAGGCACCAGCAGCGCGCTGCCCAGCAGCACGCCGAAGAGCCCCGCATACGCCGGCATCAGCGCCTGCGTGGGCCACGCGAGCACCGCCGCCGAGAGGGCCAGGATGATCAACCCCAGCACCGCCAGCCGGGGCGCCCGGTTGCGCGACACGTCCTCCACCGTCGAGCGCCGCAGCGCTGTCACCGGTGCCGCTCGCGCCGCCTCCCACGCGGGGACGAGCGCCGCCAGCACCGTCGCGCCCAGGCCCAGGCTCAGGCCCTTGATGAGCGTGAACGGTTCCAAGGACAGACGCCGCACGTTCACCACGAAGTACAGGTCGTTGATGGTGCGGGTGATGAGGCCCACCAGTCCGCTGGCCATCAGGATGCCAAGGAGCAGCCCCGCCGCGGTGCCCACCATTCCCAGGAGCAGGGCTTCGCCCAGCACCACCGCGAACAGCTCGCCTCGCGTCACGCCCACCGCGCGCAGCCGGCCCAGCATCCCGCGCCGCTGCACCACGGAGAACGTCATCGTGTTGTAGATGAGGAACATCCCCACCACGAGCGCCAGCAGCGACAGCGCGGTGAGGTTGGTTCGGAACGCCCGCGTCATCTGCTCCACCGTGCCCGCGCGCCCGGACGTCTGGACCAGCTCCGCGCCCGGCGGCAGCGTGGCCTTCAGCGCCGCGGCCTGCGCCTCGCCGCCCTTCAAGCGCAGGTCCACGCGCGTCAGCCGGCCCTCCTGGCCCAGCACCTCCTGCGCGGTGGAGATGTCCGCGATGAGCAGCGATTCCAGCGCGCGCTCCGTCGTCTCCTGCGAAGGCGTCAGCAGGGCAGATACGCGCAGCTCCCGGCGAAGCCCCGTCACCATCACCTGCAGCGTGTCCCCGGCCTTCACGCCCAGGCTCCGCGCCGTCTTCGCGCCCATCACCACCGTGCCGGGCCGCGTGAGCAGCGTGCCGACGTCCCCCACCGCGCCCCCGCTGGAGAAGTCCCGGAAGGGGGCCTCCGCGAACGGATCCAGTCCCAGCAGCGTGAGCGTGCGGTGGTTGCCGCCCTCCACTTGCACGAAGCCCTGCACCACGGGCGCCGCGTCTGGTGAGTCCGGCCGCAGCTTCAGCGCTGTGTAGACGCCCTCCGGCAGACCGGAGGTGCCTCCAGTGATCTGGTGCGTGGCGCGGCCCGCGACGACGTCCGTGGATTGCTCGAACGCTCGCAGCGCGCTGCCGCTCGCCAGGTCGATGGACACCACCACCGCCACGCCCATCGCGATGCCCAGGAGCGACAGCGCCGTGAGCCACGGGTGTCCGCCCAGGTGCCGCAGGCTGGAGCGTGCGAGCAGCGCCCTCATGGCGTCCCCCGTCCGCGCGCGCCGCCGGGGCGCTCCACCAGGCGTCCGTTCTCCATCGTCAGCACTCGGTCCGCGCGCTCCGCCATCGCGGGCTCGTGCGTGACGATGAGCGCGCACGCGTTGCCCTGCCGCGTGAGCCCTTCCAGCAGGTCCAACACCTGGCCGCCCGTCTCCTCGTCCAGGTTGCCCGTGGGTTCGTCCGCCAGCAGCAGCGGCGGGGCGTGGGCCAGGGCTCGCGCCACCGCCACGCGCTGCTGTTCTCCGCCGGAGAGCCGGTCCGGGAAGCTGTTCGCGCGCGTTCCCAAGCCCACCCGTTCCAGCAGCTCCCTCGCCCGCGCGCTGGCCTCGGCGCTCGAGCGGCCGAGCAGCTCCAGTGGCAGCCGCACGTTCTCCTCCACCGTCAGCGTGGGCAGCAGGTTGAACGCCTGGAAGATGAAGCCGACGCGCTCGCGGCGCAGCAGCGTGCGGTCCCGCTCCGGCATGCGCCCCAGGTCGCGGCCCTCCACCAGGATTTCACCGTGCGTCGCCTGGTCGATGCCGCTGATGAGGTTGAGCAGCGTGGACTTGCCGGAGCCGCTGCGGCCCAGCAGCACCACGAACTCGCCCCGGTGCAGGGCGAGCGATGTGCCGGAGAGCACCTCGCGCACGGAATCGCCTTCCGCGTAGGACTTGGTGACGCCGCGCAGTTCGACGAGGGGCCGCGAATCGGGAGGAGAAGAAGGCATGCCGGGCATCCGACATAGCCGATGCCCGGCATCCGGGAGCGTTTCCCCGCCCAACCGGGAGGGATGCCCGCTACTGGACGCCAGCAGCGCCAGGGAGCGCTCAGCCCATGACACCCGGCAGGTTGTCCGGGTTGCTTTTCGTGCGTGCCGACACGTCCCGGTGTTTGATGTCCACCTCTCCTCGCCGGAAGCCTTGCCTTCCGCGGGGTAGGGGGGGCCACACATGAATGAAGCCCAGGCCGGGTGGGTGGCGGCGTCCGGCAGTGTGCCCCCGCCGCTGCATGAGCTGCTTCAGCAGCTCCCTGCCTTCTTTGGCCTCTACCGCGGCCCCGGCCACCACATCGAGTTCAGCACCTCCACGCGCCTGCCGCTGCTCGACACGCGAGGCCAGGTGGGCATCCCCCTGCGCGAGGCCTGCCCCCAACTGGAAGGCCCCGGCTGGCACGAGGCCTGGGATCGCGTCTTCGCCACCGGAGAAGCCCTGCACCTGCGCGAGGCATCCGCCCGCGCGTGCCCCGCGGACGAGGAGCTCTTCTTCAACCTGTCCCTGCTGCCGCGCCGCGACGCGCAGGGGAAGGTGGAGGGCGTGCTCGCCTTCGCGGTGGACGTGACGGAGCTCGTGAGCACCCGCCGCGCCGCGTGGACCACCGCGGCCTGGCGCACCGAACGCCTCCAGGCGATGACCGCCGCGCTCTCCGAAGCGCTCACCCCCGCGCAAGTGGTGGAGGTGGCCGCTCGCGAAGGCGCCCTCGCCATGGGGGCCCTCACCGGCCTGGTGGTGGTGCCAGAAGGGACGAGCCTGGACGTCTTCGAGCGCGCCGCCGCGCATGGCTTCGCTCCCGGTGAGCTGGAGGGCTGGCAGCGCTTCGAGGTCTCCGCGACCTGTCCCCTCACGGACGTGACGCGCACCCGCGAGCCCTGCGCGCTGGGCTCGTGGACGGAGTGCATGGCGCGCTACCCGAGGCTCGCGCAGCTGTCTCGTGAGCGGACCCTGTTGGCCTGGGCGTCCGTGCCGCTGGTGAGCGGTGGGCGCGTGTTCGGCGCGCTGGGCCTGGGCTTCGGCGATGCGCGCGACTTCGACGCGCCGGAGCGTGCCTTCCTGCTGACGGTGGGCCGCCTGTGCGCGCAGGCGCTGGACCGCGCGCGCCTGTACGACGAGGAGCGCGCGGCCCGGAGCGTCGCGGAGGCCGCCAGCCGCGCCAAGGATGCGTTCCTCGCCACGGTGTCCCATGAGCTGCGCACGCCGCTCACGTCCATCCTCGGCTGGTCGCAGATGCTGCGGCAGGGCCTGCTGGGCGAGGACAAACGACAGCGCGCGGTGGAGGCCATCGAGCGCAACGCCCGCGCGCAAAGACAGCTCATCGAGGACCTGCTCGACATCAGCCGCATCGCCAACGGCCGCTTGCGCCTGGAGCCGGTGCCGCTGGAATTGGGCCACGTGGTGGAGGCGGCGCTGGATGCCGTCAGGCCCACGGCGCTCGCGCGCGAGCTGACGCTCGATGTCTCCGTGGACGAGGATGGCGTGCCGCTGTTCGGCGACCCGGACCGCTTGCAGCAGGTGGTGTGGAACCTGCTCTCCAACGCCATCAAGTTCACTCCGCACGGCGGCCACGTGACGGTGTCCGCGCGCACGTGCGACGAGGGCGCGGAGTTGGTGGTGCGCGACGACGGCGAGGGCATCCCCACTGACTTCCTTCCCTTCCTCTTCCAGCGCTTCCATCAGGCGGACACCGGTGTGAGCCGCCAGCACGGCGGCCTGGGCCTGGGCCTGTCCATCGTGCGGCACCTGGTGGAGCTGCACGGAGGCACCGTGACGGCCGTCAGCGAAGGGCTGGGGAGGGGCGCCACGTTCACGGTCGTGCTGCCCAACTCGCGCGTGGGCACGGCCCCGGGCTCCTTGCGCGTGCCGCGCCCCGTGGAGGGCCTGACGCTGCCGCGCTTCCCGGAGCTGGAGGGCCAGCGCGTGCTGGTGGTGGATGGCCAGCCGGACGCGCGCGAGTGGATGTCCGTGCTGCTCACCCGCGTGGGCGCCCACGTGCTCACCGCTACCAACGTCACCGACGCCATGGACGAGGTGCGCCGCTCTCCGCCCACGGTGCTGGTGACGGACGTGACGCTGGCCGGCGAGGACGGCTATTCGCTCCTGTACCGGCTGCGCGCGCTGCCCTGGGAGTCCGGAGGCGGTGTGCCCGCGCTCGCCGTCACCGCCGCCGCGCGCCGCGAGGACCGCGACCGCGCCCTTCGCGCGGGCTTCAGCGCCTTCGTCACCAAGCCGCTCGACGCGGTGGAGTTGCTCACGGCGGTGGCGCGTCTTGCTCCGGCCAATCCGGTCGGCTCCTGAAGTCCTCCTCCGCGCGCCACGGCTGGAGGAAGTCCCCCACCTCCCGGGCGAGCCGCGCACCGCTCACGTCGCGCGGGATGATGTGGAAGCCCTCCGGATAGGCCACGTGCCGCACCTGGGGACACGCCTTCATCCGCCGCGCGAGCCAGCGTCCGCCCTCCGGATCCACCACGTGGTCCTGCTCCGCGGTGGCCACCAGCACCGGGCAGCGCACCCGGGGCGCGTCCGCCAGCGCCAGGTCCTGCAGCCTGCACAGGTCGCGCAGCCGGGCCACCGGGAACGCGGGCAGCACTGGCGCCTTCGCCAGCACCTCCGGGTCGGAGATGTCCGTGCCGCCCTTGTCCACCCACGGCGTGGTCCATTCGAGCAGCGGCGTGCGGCACAGCTGTCTCACCAGCGCCATGCGCGCGCCCCGGAAGCGCACCGCGGGCGCCACCAGCGCGAGCGCGTGCACGGATTCCGGTTGATGCGCGGCCAACCGCAGCGCCAGGAGCGCACCCATGGACAGTCCGGCGACGAACACGCGACGGTGTCCGGAGAGCGACGCCAGCGCCTCGTCCGCGCAGGCCTGCCAGTCGCGGAAGTCCACGCCCAGCATCGCCTCCGGCGTGGTGCCGTGGCCCGGAAGCCTGGGCGCCACCACGCGCATCCCCCGCGCCGCCAGGGCCTCACCCAGGGGACGCACCTCCCAGGGACTGCCGGTGAATCCATGCAGGAGCAGGCAGGCGTCCGGCCCCCGCCCCAGCGTGAAGGGCGCGGTGGACTCTCCGTCGATGTCGCGCCAGCGCGTGCTCACGGGGAGGACACTGGCCACGACGGGCCCCAGGCGCTATGCCGCCTGACTCATGGCCGACACTCCGACGAAGCCCCCTGAAGTGCAGCTCCAGGTGCAGATGACCGAAGAGGTGTCCAATGGCCAGTACAGCAACCTGGTCCTGACGAATCACACGGACTCGGAGTTCGTGTTGGACTTCCTCTATGTCCAACCTCAGCAGCCCCTGGCCCGCGTCCGCTCGCGCATCATCACCAGCCCGCGCCACGCCAAGCGGCTCTTGAAGGCACTCCAGGAAAACGTGCAACGCTACGAAGCGCGCTTCGGCGCCATCACCCTGGGCGAGGACGAAGGCCCCAAGCACTGAAGGGCAGGAGCCGCCGGGACTTTCCCTCGCGGCCTTTCCCGGCGCACACTGAGCGGCATCGTGTTCCGAGCCCTCGTGTTCGCCGCTGCCCTGTTGTCCGCCGCCAACGCCTCCGCCCAGTGCACCGGGGACGGAGTGCAGCTGTATCCCGCGCCCGGCGGCATCGTCCCCACCAACATGCGCATCCTGCTGGAAGGCGTGGGCACCGCGAAGTCGCCGGTGCTGGGACTGGTGGGCAAGCCGCTGAAGCTGGTCTCCACCGACCACGAGGTGAAGCTCAAGGTCACCAAGGGCTGGGAGAGCTCCCTGGGCCGCGCCACCATCATCCTCAAGCTGGCGGAGCCGATGCAGCCGGACAAGCGCTACTTCCTGAACCTGCAGGAGGTGCTCCCCAACATCGCCCTCCTCAACGGCCAGGTGGGCGCGCAGCCGTCATGGCTGAGCGGCAAGGGGCCGGACGCCAAGGCACCTAAATGGGTGAAGCGCCCTGCGGTCTCGGAAGGCTTCGTGCGCCGCTCGCCCCAGGGCATCGCGCGCTTCGTGAAGCTCAACCTGGCGCTACGCGAGGAGAGCCCCGCTTTCCTGGTGGTGAAGCTGTCGCCGCGCCGGCTGGGCATCTCTCCCCAGCAGTACCTGCTGCCCGTGCAAGGCAATACGGCTTATCTGGGCCATGAGGCCTGCGGTGGGGCCTTCTCTCTAGAGGACGGGCGCAGCTATCGCGCGCGCATCGAGGCCTTCGATGCAGCGGGCAACCTGGCGCCATCCACGCCTCCCGTGGACTTCGAGGCCCCGTCCGCCCAGGGCCCTTAGTAGTGTGTCTGCCCGTTCAACCCGCGACAGGGAGACAACGGGCATGACGGCGACGGTGGATGTGGAGGGTTTGAAGGGGCGCATGGCCGCCTTCATCCAGAAGCTCCAGGACGACATCTGCGGAGCGCTGGAGGAACTGGACGGCCAGGGCCGCTTCCGCGAGGACGCGTGGAGCCGCCCTGGAGGCGGTGGCGGCCGCAGCCGCGTGTTGGAGGATGGCGCCGTCCTGGAGAAGGCGGGCGTCAACATCTCCATCGTCCATGGCGAATTGGAGGAGGCCTTCGCCAGGAAGCTCCAGGGCGAGGGGCGCACCTTCTGGGCCGGTGGCCTGTCGCTGGTGCTGCACCCGAAGAGCCCGCATGTGCCCACGGTGCACGCCAACTACCGCTTCATCCACCAGGGCGGGCGCGCGTGGTTCGGCGGCGGCGCGGACCTGACGCCGTACTACCTGGACGAAGCGGACGCGGCGCACTTCCACCGCGCGCACAAGGCCGCGTGCGACGCGCACGACCCCACGTACTACCCGCGCTTCAAGGCCGCGTGCGACTCGTACTTCCACCTGCGCCACCGGGGCGAGGCGCGCGGCCTGGGCGGCATCTTCTTCGAGAACATGGGCGGTGACCTGGAGCGCGAGTTCGCGTTCGTGCAGGCGTGCGGCAACAGCTTCATCCCCGCGTACCTGCCCATCGCGCGGAAGCACAAGGACACGCCGGTGACGGAGGAGCAGCGCTACTGGCAGGAGGTGCGCCGGGGCCGCTACGTGGAGTTCAACCTCGTCTACGACCGGGGCACCATCTTCGGCCTGGAGACGCAGGGGCGCACGGAGTCCATCCTCATGTCGCTGCCGCCGCGCGTGCGCTGGCGCTACGACTACCACCCGGAGCCCGGCACGCCCGAAGGCCGGCTGGTGGAGGTGCTGCGCAATCCCCGGGAGTGGGCCTGATGTCCTCGGCTCCGGAGCCCGGCCCCGCGCGCCCCCGCAACCTCGCGGTGCGCCTGGGCGTCGCGGTCACGGTGTTCCTCGCCGTGGCCATGAGCTGCCTGTACATCGCCTACCTGCCCATCATGGGGGCGTCGGGCCGGAGCCGCGCGTCGCCGGAGCGGGTGGCCAATGAGGCCCGCGTCCAGGTGCTGGCCCTGTGCGACGCGGTGCAGGCCTTCCGGGACGAGCACGGCGACTACGTGCCCATCGCGCCCTATCCCGCGCCCGTGCCTCGACATGGCGAGGGCGTGCCCTTCCCGCAGGACCACGAGGACTTCCACCGCATCGGCTTCGACCCGGGCCCCATCGTTCACCTCCAATACGAGGTGCGGGCGGAGGAGAGCCCCGTGGGTGAACCCGAGGTGTCCTGCCTCGCCCGCGTGGACGAAGATGGCGACGGCCTCAACGCCGTGTACCGCGTCCGTCTGGATGCCAACGGAATGACCAGCCCCGTGGAGGTGGAGCGCGAGGGGGAGTAGCCCCCCATGCAACTCGGGGTTCTCGTTGTGAGAGAATCCTTCGTGATGGGAAACGTCGGCGACATCCGCGGCCCCCGCGCAGGAGGTCCTCCCGGCTCTGGTGGGCCCCGCTCCGGCGGTGGCTCCTCTGCGCCGACGGGCCCATCGCCAGCGTCTCCGTTCCGCGATGACGGGATGGAGACCTCCACCCCCACCACCTCGTCCGGCGACCGCACCCGCATCGGCTCCCCGCCCGTGGGGCTTCCGCCGGAAGCCGATGGTGGCGCGCCGTTGGAGTCTGGCGCGGAGCCCGGCGAGCCCGGCCTCCCCGGCGGCGAAGGGACGGAGGCCGGCGCCTCTCCGGAGGGTGGCGACGTGGGCCCCCGTTCGGTCCGCGTCGACATTCCCAACCGGGGCCCTCGCTCCGACGGGACGGGTCGGGCCCCTCGCGCGGACGCCGGCACGGGCTTCGAGTCCTCCGGCGCGGCCACCCAGACGCCCCGGCGCAAGGGCGGCGACGGCTTCCGCACGCCCGGCTCCGTGCCCACCACCGCCAGCCCCTACCTGGGCGCGGGCGAGGCGCGCGGGCCGGTGCTGGACGTGGAGTCGCTCATCCCGTCCGACCTGAACGACCTGGAGAGCCACCTCGCGGTGGGCAAGCGCTTCGCGTCGGACGGGGCGCTCCTGTCCGCGCAGGTGCGGCCCTCGTCGCTGCCCTCGTCGGACCGGGTGGCCCGCCTGTGGGTTTTCTTCGCCGCCTACGCGGAGGCCGCCGCGGCGCACCCTCCCGCCGCGGAGGGCAAGGCCGCCTTCGAGCAGGCCCTCAAGGACCAGGGCTTCGCCCACCTCCAGGATGCCCACACCGGGCAGAGCGGCGTGGAGGCCGGGATGTGGGTGATGGACGCGCCCACCCCCGAGGAGGCCCGCGAGCGCGCGGACGCCGTCCGGCTGGAGCCCCCGCCCGACGTGCGCCACTCCGAGCAGGCCGCCCCGCTCACCCCCGGCCTCTACCACCCCCTGCCCGGCACCTTCGTGCGCCGGGACGCCCAGGGGCACCCCCTCCAGAACGACGACCCCCGCGACCGCCATGGCAGCGACCGCCGGCTGGGCGGCCGCATGTTCTGGAACGTGCTCCACACCTTCCGGGCCGGGGAGGACACGGAGGACTCCGCCGTCACCCAGGCCCAGTGGGACCGCATGATTTTCGGGGCGGTGCTGGCCATGGTGGGCCTGGCCCTGGCGGCCATCGCGCTCGTCAGCTCCCTCTAGGAGCGACGGGGCGCGTCGAAAGCCTTGGGGTTGGCGCGGCTTGTGCTACGGTGCCGCGCACTTGGCCACCGACGACCTCACACTCGTCAAGCGCGTCCGCAGCGGGGACCAGCGCGCCTTCAAGCTCCTCGTCGAGCGTTACCAGCGCAAGGTGTATGCCGTCGCGCTCGGAATGCTGAAGGACAAGGAGGAGGCGATGGACGTCTCTCAGGAGGCGTTCGTCAAGGTCTACAAGTACCTGGACCACTTCAAGGGCGACGCGTCCTTCTACACGTGGCTCTACCGCATCACGTCCAACATCTGCATCGACGTGCTGCGCAAGCGCCGCGGCGGCGGCGAGGCCGTGGAGTTCGACGAGACGCAGGAAGTGGACCTCTCCGAAGCCCGCATCGGCGCGCTCGGCAGCCGCCTGGGGACCAATCCCCAGAAGAGCGCCCTGCGCAAGGAGCTGGCGGAGAAGATCCAGGAGGCCCTGGCCACGGTGCCGGAGAAGCACCGCGCCATCCTCCTGCTGCGCGAAATCGAGGGAATGTCCTACGAGGACCTGGCCCGCACGCTGGACATCCCCAAGGGCACGGTGATGAGCCGGCTCTTCCACGCGCGCGCCAAGGTGCAGAAAATCCTGGGGGATTATCTGGAGCTGGACGAAGCCAAGAGCGGAGTGGGCAACGAATGAGGATGCCAGAAAGGCCTCCTCGAATATCCGTGGGGCCCGTCGCGTCCCACCGACGAATTCCCACCAGCCCGCAGGGTGAAGAGTATGGCCGGAAATCCCGCGTGTGAGCGTTTCGTACCGCTCCTGTCTCCCTACATCGACGGTGAAGTCGCTCCTGGGGAGCGCGTCAACGTGGAGCGGCACCTGGCCGCCTGCCGGGATTGCACGGGCCGCGCGGCGGACCTGCGCGCCGAGTCCGGGTTGCTCCGGGTCGGCCTGGACATGGCGGTGGACGACGTCGACTTCAAGGACTTCGCCCAGAAGGTCATGGCCCGGGTGACGCCGGAGAAGCCGCCCCTCATCGAGCGGATGCGGCTGGCCCTGTCGGAGATGTTCCTCTACCAGCGCACGGCGATGATTTCGTCGCTGGCCACCGCCGCGGTGGTGATGCTGGTGGCCCTGCCGCTGGTGCTGCGCGACAACGCGCCGGAGGGCTACGCCGCCGAGCGCATGACGGTGAAGTCCATCCAGTCCTACCAGGGCGCCCGCGTGGCCCCGGTGGTGATGGAGACGGAGGGCGGCGGCTCCATCATCTGGATGGTGGACGAGCAGGAGCAGGCCCCGGAGCCCGTGAAGGAGAAGAAGCCGGGCGCGGTGGAGTCCCAGGATTCGAGCGTGGAGCAGGATGGCCAGGGAGGACAGCCGACGCCGGCTCCGTCCGTCCCGCCCCGGCCCACCGGAGGAGCGCTATGACGAAGCCGACGTGGGCGGTGCTGGCTCTGCTGTTCGCCGTGGGTCTGGTGATGGGGCCGGCGGTCGCCTCCGCCCAGGAGCAGAAGGTGAAGGTGCAGGTGGAGGTGGTGCTGGCCTCCAACAAGGGCACCGCGGTGGAGCCGCCCGAGCTCAACAAGATGAAGGAGGCGTTCCAGAAGCAGAACTTCAGCTTCACCTCCTTCAAGCGCATGTCGCTGGACACCGTGGAGGTGGGCGCCCAGAAGCCCACGGAAGTGAAGCTCCCCAACGGGACGAACGCGTCGCTCCAGCTGCTGGGCATGAAGGACGGCAGCGCCACGCTGCGCGTCATCATCCCGAACCAGTCCTCCGTGGAGGTGGAGCTGGGCCGTCAGGGCGCCGTGTACCAGAAGGCCGGCAAGCACGTGGGTGGCGAGCTCATCCTCGTCCTGGTGCCGCCGTCGAAGTAGCTGTGTAAGTCGTGACGGATGCGCGCCGCCCTCGAGGCAGGCGCCGTCCGCGGAATCCCCACCCTGACGCCTGGATGGCCCCCTTCTCCCCGGGCGGCCCCGCGTCAGGGCCCACCATCCCTGAAGCTTCCCAGGTCCTCGCACATCCACCCCTGCGTGGACGGTGTGCTGTCCCAGCGTCGGACAGCTCCGTCCCCCGCCTGACGTGCGCCGGGGTGCGCATGGCACCGGAGGGCAGGAAAGAGGGCGGATCTACCTGGAGCCGGGCTGAAAGAAAGTCAGTCCTGCCCTGCGAGGCAGGGGTGCTCCAGGGTTTCTTCCCTCGGAAAACGCTGGGTTGAGCGACGGCACGGCAGTTGCTCTTGGGTCTGAGGGCAGGACGGGCGGGACGG
>NZ_RAWF01000289.1:0-12152 GCF_003612075.1 Corallococcus sp. CA041A | reverse complement strand
CCCCCCAGCACATACATTTCGCACTGCATCGGGTTGCGCTGGCAGAAGTCCCTTTGCTCTTGGTCAAAGTCGATGCAACCCGAAAGGACAGCCAGAAGCCCCATCAAAGCCACTTGAGCGATGCGCATATTCACGGCCACCTCCCCTGGACGAAGGCCGAAGTGCCATCCGTGCTCGCGTCAATTGCCAGCGTTTGTGGCTCCGAGGAGCGTCCCAGCAGGTACATCCCTGCGGAGATTCCCAGGCTCACGACGCCGGCGCCCGCCAGGGCCAAGCCCACCGCCTGGTACGTCCTCCCACGAGAGGCGCTGCGCTTGACGGCATCCAGTGAGTCGAGGCCCTTGTCATCGCCGCGCAGCTTCGACTGCTCACCGCGAGCCAGAAGATAGGACACCCCACTGCCCACCAGCAGGCCGCCTCCAACGGTGGCTGGCAGCCACGCGTGAGTGCGTGCCCCTCCGCCGCTGGACACATGCGCGACGGCAACACGAGGCGGCAGTTCCGGGACGGCAGACGCGGGAATTGGCGCCGCCAATGCTGTCTGTGCCGACACATCCGGCCCTGTTTCAACCTGGACTGGTGTGTCCGCAGAGGTCCGAGGCGACACAAAGGCAGCGCGGGTTTGCGCCTTCGCTTCCAGTTCAAGCTTCACCTGCCGCCGAATGGCCTCGAGCCGTTCCTCCACCTTCGGAGACACGCTCAGCGGCAGCTTCGCCTCGGGTTGGAGGGCGAGGGCTACCCTGAAGGCCGCATCCGACGCATCCGTCCTGCCGAGGTCCGCCTGGATCGCTCCCTCATACAGGGAAAGAAGCACTGCATCGTCGACATTCGAGGCGAAGCGCCGAGCCTTGGAGAGTTCCTCCAACGCACTCTCGTACTCAAGCGCTTCATAATGGCGGCCCGCAGAGAGCAGAAACGGCTTCACTCGCCCCTGCTCCTCGGCATGGCCCGATAGCGGTATCAGGACACTCGATCCCGCCAGCAGCGCGGCAAGGAGGAGGCGCCCACAATGGTGAAGCCGCCATGCGCGGCCCTTGCAGAAGAATGTCAGTTTGTGCATGACCCGCCGAAACCGGTGACAGCCCCCTCCCTGTTCGAAATGTCCACGCGTGGCGCAAGGAGGAAAGCCAGAAAAAGACGCAAGACTATACAACCGGGCAATACTGTTGCACCTGGGTCACTGGGGCCCAGGTGCTCTCACGCGCTCGGAAACCTGACGCAGACCACGAGGAAGCGGTGGGCGCGCAATCTCAGGAGGCAAACCGTGGACGGCTGCCTCGTCGGTAGAACTCCTCGAGCAACGGCTCCATCAGCGCCCACTGCAGGTCCGTGAGGTCCGACGGGTAGCTCTTCCTCATGTACCAATGCTGCTCAACGCTCCGGGGTTCAACAGCCTCCTCTTATGATGCGCTCCATGTCACGGGCCGTCCGCCGCCAGGCACGGCCGCCCTTCCCGAGTTGGGTGAATGCATGTCCGTCGCTCTTGGAGTCCTCGCTGGCGCCGCCGTGCTGGTGCCCACCGCGCGCTGGTGGTTGATGCACCGGGTGGGCACACCCCGCGCGAGCGAACCCTTCGACGGACACGTCTACCGGGTGGGCAAGGCCGTCATCGCCGAACGGCGCTGCGAGCAGCCCCGCGCCACGGTCATCGTCATGCACGGCTTCGTGGCGGACATGCGCTACTTCACGCACCACTACCGCGAGCCCGACCTCCAGCTCATCCTGCTGACGAGCTGCGACTACCACCTGCCCATCACCGACCCTCGCGAGCAACCCGCCCCCTGGGCGAAGGTGCCGACCGAACCGGAGGGCACCATCTCCCATGACGCCGCGGTGCTGGTGCAGGCCCTGGAGCACCTGCCCCGGACGGACGTCGTGCGCGTCCATGGACATTCGCGCGGAGGCGCCGTGGTCCTGGAGGCCGCGAAGCTGCGGCCGGACCTCTTCGAACGGGTGGAGGTCGTGCTGGAGGCGCCCGTGCTCCCGCAGGCGCGCCCCTACCGGAGCCTGACGCCCTCGCAGCTCTGGCTGCTGCCGTTCCTCATCCCGCTGTGGCGGCTCGCGCCCATCGCGAAGCACAACCGGGGCGCATGGGGGCCGCTGGAGAATGCTCGCAAGCGCGAGCTCATCATGGCCTTCCCGTTCAACCCCAAGCGGGTGGCGACGATGATGGCCAACCTGCGGGACATCGAAGCCTGGAGCCAGGCTCGCGATGCGTCCCTGTTCGGCAACCTTCGGCGCGGCACGGTGCTCGTTCCGGGGAAGGACCGGGTGCTGGAGTCCGCGTCCATGAGGGAGAGCGCCGGGCGCGCGAAGCCGGGGCTCGACGTGGTGGAGCTGGACGGGTGCAGCCACTTCGTCCTGTGGGACCGCCCGGATGCGATGCCCGTGCTGGCGCGCCCACCCGAACGGGCCACCCGCGGCGATTGAGCTACGCGCTCTTGCGACGCCGCATCATCGCTTCGTACGAACGGCCCACGCCCTGGGAGAGGATGAGCAGCTCGCCCACGTCCGGCGGGGTGAACTGCTCCGCGCCGTTGTCCACGTAGAGCAGGTGGACCACCTTGCCGCGCACGAGCAGCGGCAGGATGACCGCCGTCGTGGGGAACCCGCCTCCGAGCAGGCGGTAGAACATGCCCATCGCCGCGTCGCGCTTCACCGGACCGACGTAGTGGGAGCGCAGGTCTCGCACGAGACGGAAGGTGCTCTGGTCTCGCAGCGGCACGCCGATGCGGCGGACGCCTTCGTCGCTCACGCCCTGCCCCATGCCGTGCCAGCCCGTGACGAGGTTGCCCTGCACGGACAGCAGCAGGCACCGGCGCCACTTGCCCATCGCGAAGCGGAGCACCGTGCGGGCCACGTCCTCGCGGTCCGAGCTGCGCGCAAGCTCCGCCTGGGCCTCCGGGAACGTGAGCGGCGTCGGAGGAGGAGCCACCGGCTTCGCGGCCACGGGCGGGCTCGCGGCGGCTCCCGGAGGCACCGCGCCCGCCGCACTGGCCTGGGCCGCGACGTGCGCGGGGACGCCCTGCGCACCCGCCTGGGCCGCGACGTGCGCGGGGACACCCTGCGCACCCGCCTGGGCCGCCACATGCGCGGGGACACCGGCGGCTCCCGGCCCGCCACGCACCTGCGCCGCGGCCTGGGCAGGGACGCCCTGCGCTCCAGGCTGACCCGCGAGATGGGCAGGAACGCCTTGTGCTGCTCCGGGTTGCCCCGCGACGTGCGCGGGCACTCCCTGCTTCGCCGCGCCCTGCCCCGCGGCACTCGCGGCACGGGCCGCCTGCGCGGGCACTCCCTGCGCCGGGACGGACGGAGCAATGTGCGCGGGGATGTCCACTCGCGGCGGCGCGGCCGCTCCGGGACGCGGCTGCGCCGGCATCGCGGGCCGGCCCTGGGGCGGCGTGGCCACTGGAGACTCCACCACCTCCTCGCCGGTGATGATGATCTCCCCCTCCAGCACGTCCGCTTCCGCATCCGAGCCACCGCGCAGCGCCTGCGCGTAGACGGACTGGAACTCCTCCTCGCTCATCAGGTCCGGCGGCCGCTCCGCCGCCTTCGCCAGCTCCGCCGCCGCCGCGCCCTTCGCGGGCCTCGGGCGGACGGCGTTCATGTCGATGGCCCGCAGCTGCCGGAACGCCTTCGCGTGCCGCCGGAGCAGCTGGTTCATCCGGAACTCGGGGATGACCACCGGCACCACGCGCTTGCCCGTCTTGAACGCGATGGCGTCCAACGTCGTGAAGTCATGCGGGTTCAGCACCGCGACGCTCAACCGCGTCGCGTCCGCCCGCATGGGCAGGTACTCCTTGTCGTCCGCATCGTTGGGGTTCACCAGCGCCACGGCCTTCGGGTCGGGCACCATCTCCCCGGACGCGTAGGCGCAGTTGTGAAGCCTACCCAGCGCCTTGGACAGGTCCTGCTCGGACAGGAGGCCCAGCTCCACCAGGTTCGTCCCCAGCCTGCCGCCGTGGACCACCTGGGACTCCAGCGCCTCCTCCAGCCCCGCCGCCGACACGAGGCCGTCCTTCACGAGCAATTCACCCAGGCGCATGGGGCCGCTTGTAGCCATGCCCCGTCACCCTCCGCAAGCACCCGGCCGGGCACTCGCCCCTAGTCGTCTGGATGGTGGCTCAGCCCCACCCGGTTGCCCTCCGGGTCCCGCACGTAGAGCGTCCAGCGCGTCTCGTGCTCCAGCGCCACGCCCGCGCGGGCCAAGGTCTCCACCACCCCACCCCGTGCCTCGCGGGCAATCCGGAACACGAGCATCAGCAGCCCCGGCGCCGGATGGCGGAACGGCTCCACCTCCGGCGTCCCGTCCACCGCCTCGATGGCCAGGAAGGCGCCCCCTGGGACGCCTACCCAGACGCTCCGCAGGGTGCCGTCCTCCCGCAGGTGGCGCTTCAGTTCCGGAAAGCCCAGCAGGTCGCGATAGAACGCCGTCACGCGCTCCACGTCCTTCGCTTGAATCGCCACGTGGTGGAAGCCCTGAACGTCCTTCATGGGGTTGATGGTAGGGTCTGCCGGCCCATGGCGCGACTGCTCATCGTGGAGGACAACCAGGAACTCGCCTCCCTCATCGCCACGGTCGCGGAGACCCGAGGCCATGAGGCGGTCACCGTCTTCACGGGTGAATCCGCGCTGGAGGCCCTGGGTCCCCACTCGCGCTTCGACGCCGCGCTGGTGGACCTGCTGCTGCCGGACATCCGCGGCAGCGAGGTGCTGGGAGCCCTGCGCGCGCACGCCATCCCCGCCATCGCCGTCAGCGGTGTGTACAAGGGCGACCGCTTCGCCCGGGAAGCCACGCAGGTCCACGGCGCCTGCGCCTTCTTCGAGAAGCCCTTCGAACTGGACGGCGTGATCAACGCGCTGGAGGAGGCCGCGGGCGTGCCGCCCGTGACGCACGGGGAGCTGCTCGATGAGGTGGACCTGCTCGTCCTGGAGGAGCTGGTCCAGGAGACGCCCGCGGCGGATGAGCCCGCGCTCGAGTCCGTCCTCTCCCCGCCCGAGCCCGCCGAACCCGCGCCCCCGGAAGAGCCCGCCGACGTGTCGGAGGCCCTGCCCCTGCCCTTCGCGCAGCGTGGCGCCGTGTGGACGGAGGCCGCGCCCGCGCCCGTGCGTCAGCGGCGTCAGTTGCCGGAGTGGTCGCTCGGCGGAGACCTGGCGCACACGTCGGTGCCGCGCCTGCTCAACGCCTATTACGAAGCGCGCCACCACGGCGAGCTGAAGCTGCGCCAGGGCACGGTGCTCAAGGTCGTCTACTTCGAGGCGGGCCGCGTGGTGTACGCCGCCTCCAACCTGGCCCCGGAGCGCTTCGGCCGCTTCTGCCTGCGCAAGGGCGCGCTCACGGAGGCGCAGCTCGCGGAGGCCGCGGGCTACGCGCGCGAGCACTCGCTGCGCACCGGCGACGCCCTGCTCAAGCGCGGCCTGCTCTCCCCCAAGCAGCGCCGTCAGCTGCTGGAGGAGCAGGTGAAGGACATCCTCTGGTCCACCTTCGCGTGGACGGAGGGCGGCTACGGCTTCAGCCCCATGAGGCCGCAGCGCGCGGACCTGGTGCCGCTGTCGCTCTTCCCCGGGGACCTCATCCTCGAAGGCGTCACGCGCACGGAGACGCTGGTGGCGCTGCGCCAGCGCATGGCGCCCGGGCGCCGCCTGTTCCCCACTGCGGATCCGCCCTACGGCCTGCACGAGCTGAAGCTGGCGGGGCCCCAGGCGATGCTGCTCGCGTTCGCGGACGGCACGAAGACGGTGGAGGACCTGCTCGCCCTCACGGACCTGTCCGAGCGCGAGGCCCTGGCCACCCTGCGCGGCCTGGAGCTGTCCGGCGTGCTGGAGGAGCGTCAGCAGACGCCCAACCGCCGCCAGCGCATCAGCTTCGGGCTCTGACGCCCCGCCGGCGCCGCGCGGCCCACGCCAGCGCGCCCAGCCCGAACGCCGTCACGCCCGAGCCTCCGCCGGAGCAGCCGCAGCCCGACGTGGAGGGAGGCGGAGGCTCCGTGTGCGACACGACGACCTCGCGCAGCGACGCCGTGCCCGAGAACTTCGGCGGCTCCAGGAGCGCCGTGCGCACCACGTACGTGAGCGTCGCGGTCGAGCCCGCGGGCAGCGACACCGGCTCCACCGCGAAGTGCTGCGCGGACGCATCCGCCGGCGTCACCGGCCGGCCATTCAACGTCACGCTCTGGGGCACCACCTGCGCGCCGGTGACGGTCTCCTGGTAGCGGATGGAGCTCACGTCACAGGCAGTGTCGTTGCGCAGCGTCACCGTGACGCCCACCTGGCCGGAGTTGATGCCCTCCCCCGTCTCCGTGCGCCGCTCCACCGTCACGAAGGGCCGCGCGCCAATGCGCACCGCGTGCTCGCGCTCCGCCCCGCTGGCGCCCTCGCCCTCGGCCGACACCTTCAGGGTGACGAACTCGCCCACCAGGGACTCCAGCTGCGTGTCCACCGTGGCCAGCGACGCCGAGTCATCCTGGGTGACGGGCGGCGCCAGCTCCGGTCCTCCGGCAGGGTCCCACTTCAGTTTCACCGCCGAGCAGGCTCCCTCCGGAATCGTCTGGCGCAGCGTGCCCCGGGCGCCCTCGCCGCAGGTGGCGATGAGCTCACCGCTCAGCTCGCCCAGCACCACCTCGCGCGCCGGCCGGAAGAATTCCGTCGTCGCCTCCGGCGCCATGACGCCGCCATCGGGCAGGGTCTCATGCACGCGCGCGCGCACGGTGTAGTTGCCGCTGCCGCACGTGGGGGGCAGGTCCAGCGCGAAGTCGCCTCCGCCTCCGGTGGCCGTCCACGTGTCGAACACCTTCTTGGGATCGTCCCGGTCCTCCAGCGTCACCACCGTGGCAAGCAGACGCATGCCCGTGCAGTTGAGTGGCTGATCCGTCGTCACGTGGCCGCGCAGCATGCGCTCCTCCGCCGGCTCCAGTTTCACCAGCGTCTTCACCGATTCCACGGGCACCCAGCGCGGCTTCACCGTGACCTCCACGTCGGCCGTGGGGCTGTCGAGGACGAAGCCCTCCACGGTGATGCGGTTGAAGGCACGCAGCTTCAGCTTCAGGGCCTCCACGCACGTCGCCCCGTCAAGCAGCACGGAGTTGCCCTCGACGGGTTCCAGGTCCACGGGACGCCGGTCGTTTCCCTGGACGGCCGTCACCGTCGCGCCCGAGGGCTTCTCCAGGACCGACCAGAACGTCGACACCGGCGGCAGTCCTGGCGTTCCGGGAGAGCCTCCGCACACGTGGGTCGCCTGGGGAAGCAAAGCCGTTTTGGTGAAGACTTCACGCGAGGGGGCGGTAAACGGGACCTCAGGGGGGCCCCATGGGTGGAGCCGCACCGTGACGGTCGAGGGCGGGGAGTCCAAGGTTCCGTCATTCGCCGTCACCGCGTAGGTGAAGTTGGCCGTGTCCGGCTTGCAGCGGTCCTCCCGGGTGGAAGGGGGCGTGAACGTGGCCACGCCCGCATCCGTCACGAGCCCGGGTGCCCCAGGGGGCGCTGTCCACGTGTACTTGACGGGCGCGCAGCCGGTGATGCCTCGCGTGGCGGTGAAGGTGCCGGAAGGCCCTCCCGCGAAGAAGTCGTTGCCATCCACCGCGTCGACGGTCACCTGGGGGGCTCCAGGCTTGACGGTGTGGTTCACCACCAGCTTCACATCCTTCGGCGTGTCGTGCGCCCCCAGACCGTCGGAGGCCACCACGTCAAGCCAGGATGTCTCGGTCTTGCAGATGCCCGTGGGCGCGGTGAGCGTCAGCTTGAGCCCGCTGTCCTCGTGCGAGTCGAGCGGCCCCTGAACGACGCGGATGGGACTGCCCGCTCGCACGGTGGCAGACAGCCGCACGGCATCCCCATCC
Source organism: Corallococcus sp. CA041A (assembly GCF_003612075.1). Lineage (NCBI taxonomy): Bacteria > Pseudomonadati > Myxococcota > Myxococcia > Myxococcales > Myxococcaceae > Corallococcus > Corallococcus sp. CA041A. The sequence continues at coordinate 4,314 of NZ_RAWF01000289.1, read as the reverse complement.
GGGTCACGCAGCTTGAGCTCCACGTTCTCGGTCTTGCCCTCGTCCACGAAGAGGGTGTCAGGCAGCTCGCTCACGTTGGGCGGGCTCAAGTTCTCGTAGATGAGGACGTTCTGCGCGGAGCCGTAGAGAATGGCGACGCAGTAGGACGCATCCGCGCAGGCCAGTTGCACCGCGGTCTGGGTGATGCCCGTGGGGAAGTCCGTATTCCGGCGCCAGAGCGTGCCTGGACGCTCGGGGGGAACCACCGGCTCCGCGCTGTACGCCACCACATTGCCGTCTGACTTCTGCTTGAGGAGCAGCAGCCCGAAGCCCGTCCCCGCGCTGGAGCCGCTCGTCACGTCGAACGCGAGCGCGTCGACCGACCCAGGCGCCAGCAGGATGGGTTCGAACGGATAGGTGGATCCGCCAAGCGTGCCTCGGAACAGACCCAAGTCGTTGCCGAAGAACGCGAGCGGCTGCTCCGCCGTCGAGCCCGGCAGAAGGGCGACGCCATGGGCCGAGTTCGGAGCGGCGATGCCCGTGGCGATATAGGACACCGCGCCCGTGCCCCGGTACCAGAGGAAGTTCGCCTTGTTCGCGGAGACGGAGAACAGCGCCTGGGGTTGCCCATCCGACTGAGGGGGCAGCACCGCGAGATGCTGCTGGGCGCTCAGGTCCGTCGGCGGGGTCGTCAGGGTGCCCCACTCGGCCGTTCCCTCTTTCGGGAGGAGCGAGGTCCGAAACCGCGGTGTCAGCAAGGGCCCTTCGGCGGCGACGGCATACCCCACGCCCCCATCAGCTGTGACGCGCGCGGCCTTTACCTCGTAGTCGTTGCCGTCGTCAGGGAACAGACGCTTGCCGTCATCCGCGGGCGAGCAACCGGCCACGCTCTGGAGCATCCCGTCCATGCGGATGCCCACCACGCAGTTGGACCCGCGCAGGAAGCTGCCCGCCGTGCCGACGTTGAGGGTCGTCACGACGCCATCCCGCGACACGTACAACTGCGTGTCGGTCGCCACGGCGAAGAAGCCGGGCCGGAAGACGGTCACGTCCTTCGGATAGCTCTGGGTCGCGACGTTCCTCCAGCGCGCCTGGGCGACGCCCGCGCACAACCCCAGTCCCAGGATGAGCCACCCGAATCGCACGTTCGTCATCCCTCTGCCCGGCGCCTACCAGGCCACTTCCGCCCGGAGATAGAGGCGATCCGGAGCATCCTCCGATTCGGCCTCCAGACCCAAGCCGCTGAACCCCAGGACCGTGTACCCCAGGGCCACCCGCAGGCGCTCGTCCAGCCGGTAAGCGACCTCTGGCCGGAGCGCCGTCAGGCCCTGGTCGTCCGCCGCCGATGTACGCCGGGCGGCCTCCACCGCGACCTCCAGTCCACCCAGCAGCCGCACCGAGGGCCGCAGCGTCCCCGTCCACACCCAGCGTGAGGACTCGCCCAGGCTGGAGCGTCCGACGTGCAGGCCGGACGCCACGGAGAGCCGCTCGCCCAGCCGCACCGCCGGCATCAGCGACACCGTCTGGAGCATCCGGTCTCCGAAGGCGAAGCGGGCACCCGGAGACAGCTCGCGCGTGAGGCCGTAGCGGGCCACCACCAGCCAGGGACCGGGCCGCCAGACGAGCGCCGCGAACCCTTGCGCGAACCGGGCCTCCAGCCCTTCCTGGCCCGCGGTGTGCGCGAAGTCCAACCGTCCGGAGGCCGTCACGTCCTTCATCAACTGGCCTTCCGCGGCCAGCGCCAGCACCACCTGGGTGCGGTCCACCAGGCCAGAGGTGCCACGCACGGGCGTGCCCTCTTCATGGCGCAGCTCGGCGCGCACGTCCGCGCGGAAGCGCTCGCGCAGCCACTGCGCGGACACGCTGGCCACGTCGCGCGTGAGGTCGCTCTGGATGTCCAGCGGGCTGCGCACGCCGCGCTCGTAGCGGGCACCCGCGCTGAAGCCGCTCTGTCCCGCCGCCCACTGGAAGCCCACGGCGCGCGCCCGCCGCATCGCCATGGCGTCGTGCGCGCTCACGTCCTCCACGAACAAGGTGGTGCCGTCTCCGACCTCCGTGCGAGCGCCCGTCACCGCGCGACCCGCGCCGAAGTCCGGCCCGTCCACGTCCACGGAGTAGCCGCCGTAGTAGGTCTCGCGGCCGCGCTGCACGCGCGCATCCAGCCAGGCCTGGGGGCCCAGCTCCGGGCCCCAGCCGGCCTTCACGCCCACTGCGGCGGCGTCGTCCAGTCGCACCTCCACGCCCGCGGAGGTGAACGTGTCGTTCATCCGGCCCAGGCCTTCGCCGCGCTCGAGCAGCCGCTGCCGGTGCGCCGCGGACACGGTGAGGCGGGACGTCAGCACGCGGGACACCGATACGCCCAGGGACGTCCGGCCGCCTTCGAGCGCGGGGCCCTCGCCGGGCACCTCCGTGGCACGCAGCCAGCTGTCGCGCAGCTCCAGGCGCACGCTTCCGTCGAAGCGCTCATAGGCCACGGCGGCGCCCAGCGTGCGGGCACCGAAGGGCGTGTCCTCGAAGGGCAGGCGCGGATCCGCCGAGCGCCGCTCGTCGCCCAGGAGCGTGATCGCCACCGGGCCCACGGGCTGCGTGGCGCGCAGGGACAGCTGCCGGAAGCGGGCCGCGTCCAGGTGCTCGCCGTCGGAGAAGCCCCTCGAGCGCTCGCGCCACGCGGCGTCCACGGAGCCCCCCTTCCCGGGGCCCAGCACGCCGGGGCCACTCACGCGCAGGGTCACCGCGCCGCCGTGGTCGTCCAGCGGGCCCACCGGGCGGATGAAGGACAGGCCACCGTCGTCCGACACACCGAAGACGGTGGGCTCCACCGCGATGCCCCGGCTGCTCGCGGCCTCTGCGAGGAGCGAGTATCCCCACAGCTTCGTCTGTCCCCGCCCCGACAGGAGCTGGAAGGGGGCTCCCAGCCGGCGCTCGCGCACGGCGGCCAGAGCGACGGTGGAGTCGCGCCAGCGCGCCCAGGCTTCGCCGCCCACCGAGTCGCGCGGATCCCCCGTGTGCAGCACGGCGTAGTCCACGACGAGCACCGGCGCCGGCGTCTCGGTGAGCGCGTCCGTGCGCAGGAGCGACGCGCCGATGAGGAACGACAGCGGGCGCGCGAGGAGGATGCGGCCCGCCAGGTAATCAATTTCGTAGTCGCGGCCCCGGATGAGGTGCTGTTCGCCCAGCGGCAGGCCGGTGACGCCGTCGCGCACCTCCACGCGAACCAGCTCGGAGCCCTCCGCCACGATGCCGCCGCCCAGGTAGTAGAGGCTGCCGCCGGTGGCCAGCAGCTCCTCGTGCGCGGGCGTCGCGGCCAGGCCGCGCGTGGGGTCCACGAGCCCGCCAGCGAAGGCGTCCAGGCCCACGCTCACAGGGCCCAGCTGCTCGCGCAGCTCCGCGTAGGGACCGAAGAGCGGGCGGTGGTAGCGGCCCACCTCGCGGTCCTGCAGGAGCGCGCGGTAGGTGCCGAAGCCCGCGCGGCCGTACTGCTCGTGCCGCGCTTCCAGGCGCAGGCGACCCTCCGCGGGGTTGGGCGTGAGGGACACGGAATTGTCGCCCCACTCCGCCGGGGCGAAGTCGGGGTCGGGCCAGCGGTCGAAGCGCTCGGGCCTCCGGGGACGCAGCCAGTCCGCGAGCGGCGCGTCGTCCAGTTGGCGCAGGTCGGTGTCGGTGAGGTCCAGCTCGCCCACCACCTGCACGGGCCCCAACTGGGCTTCGCCATGGAGGGCGCCGCGTCCCCGCAACCGGAAGCCACCGCCGGCCGGCGCGATGCTGGCCTCCACGTCGAGCAGGCCCACGACGAAGGGTTGGGCACGCGCCTCGACGGTCACGGTCACGGCACTCCAGGACCGCTGCGGCGGAGCCATCGAGATGCGGACGGTGTTGCGTCCCGGGACGAGTCGCACGGGCAGGCGGACCTCCCCGTCGGGGCCCGCGAAGAGTTGGGTGTCAGGGGTCGTCACCTGGGTACCAGGGGCGACCTCCAGCCGCAGGAAGGTGTCTCCCGTGGGCAGGGGCACGTCCGGGGACAGCCCGCGCATGGCGCCCAGGCGCTCCTTCGCGTGAGGGATGACGATCCAGCCGTGCTCACCGCGCCGAACCACGTCGAAGGATTGCTGGGCGAACTCCACCGCGCCGCCCTGCGAGGTGGTGGTGATGGAGATGACGTTCGAGCCCGGCGTCAGCAGCACGGTCGCGAGCCACGCGCCGGAGTCCTCCACGGTGGCGTCCACGTCGCCCGCGCGGACCCGGTCTCCGGGAGAGGCCTGGCCGCTGATGAGGAAGCGCAGCTTCCCGTTGTCCGCGGCGCGCGCTTCCGGGGGACGGCTCTGCTCGGAGGAGGGG
>NZ_RAWF01000288.1:0-12215 GCF_003612075.1 Corallococcus sp. CA041A | reverse complement strand
CGCCCCAACCGCTGGGAGGGCAAGGAGAAGCCGGACTGGCTCTCCCGCGCACTCGCCCGCGCGGGCGCCATGCCCCAGGACGAGGCCGACGCCGCCATCAAGGCGGGCCGTGTCACCGTCAACGGCCGCGTGGCGACCACGCCGCTGACGCCCGTGCCGCCCGACGCCGTCATCAAGGTGGACGGGCACCCGGTGCGCAAGGGAGCGCCCACGCACGTGCTGGCCTTCCACAAGCCCGCGGGGGTGCTGACCTCCACCGCGCGTCAGCACCGCACGGGCACGGTGTTCGAGCTGCTCCTGCCCCAACTGCCCCTGGAGCTGAACCGCTTCACCTGGCACGCCGTGGGCCGGCTGGACGTGGACACCACGGGCCTGCTGCTCTTCACCAACGACGACAAGCTGGTGGCCCACGCCACGTCCCCGGAGACGAACCTGCCCAAGCGCTACGTGGCCACGGTGTTCAGCACCGCGGACGACGCGAAGGTGGAGCCGCTGCGCCAGGGGATGATGCTGGATGACGGCCCCGCTCGCCCCGCAGTGGTGCGCGTGCGCGACGAGCACACGGTGGAGGTGATTCTCACCGAAGGCCGCCACCACCAGGTGAAGCGTATGCTGGGCGCCGTGGGGTTGCCCGCCCGCGCGCTTCACCGGGAGGCCGTGGGCGACATCACCCTGGACGATATCCCCGAGGGCGGCTTCCGCCTCCTCACTGACGAGGAGGTCCGCGAGAAGCTGAATTACTCGGGCCGGGACTGACTTCCCGGTGCCCTGGCCCCCCGGGGTGGGGTTAGGGTGCGGCCCATGGCGGACTTCGACCTGGTGGTCATCGGATCAGGCCCCGCGGGTGAATGGGGCGCGGTGCAGGCCTCTCTCGCGGGGAAGCGGGTGGCGGTGGTGGAGCGGGAGGCGGTGCTCGGCGGCACCGCGGCCAACACCGGCACCCTCCCCTCCAAGACGCTGCGCGAGACGGCGCTGCACCTGTCCGGCTTCAAGGCGCGCGGCCTCTACAGCGTGGACGCGACGCTGCGCCACGAGGCCACCGTCTCCGACTTCCTCTTCCGCGAGCGCCGCGTGAAGCAGATGGAGCGCGAGCGCATCCACAAGAATCTCCAGCGCCACGGCGTGACGCTGTTCCAGGGCGCCGGCTCCTTCGCGGACGCGCACACCGTCGCGGTGAAGCGCGACGGCGCGGAGGTCGCCCGGCTCACCGCCGGCACCGTCCTCATCGCCACCGGCTCCAGCCCGTACCGCCCGCCGCTGTACCCCTTCGGCGACCCGCGCGTGCACGACTCGGATGAAATCCTCGACATCACCACCCTGCCCCGCACGCTGGTGGTGGTGGGCGGCGGCGTCATCGGCTGCGAGTACGCGTGCATGTTCGCCGCGCTGGGCATCCCGGTGACGCTGGTGGAGGTGAAGAACGAGCTCCTGTCCTTCCTGGACGCCGAAGTGGGGCAGGTGCTGCGCGACTGCATGGAGACGCTGGGCGTGCGGCTGCGCCTGGGCCAGACGGTGGAGTCCGCGCACGTCCCGGAGTCCCACGAGGAGCCCATCCGCCTGAAGCTGTCCACCGGCGAGGTGCTGGAGGCGGATCAGGTGCTGGTCGCCTCCGGCCGCACCTCGAACACCGCGGGCCTGGGCATCGAGGCGCTGGGCGTGAAGCAGGGCAAGCGCGGCCAGATTGAAGTGGGGCTCGCGTACCAGACGGCCGTGCCGCACATCTACGCGGTGGGGGACGTCATCGGCTTCCCCGCGCTGGCCTCCACGTCCATGGAGCAGGCCCGCATCGCGGTGGAGCACGCGTTCGGCCCGGGCAAGCGCACGCTCACGCCCATCCTGCCCTACGGCATCTACACCATCCCGGAGGTGTCCATGGCCGGCGACACGGAGGAGTCCCTGCGCGCGCGCAGCGTCCCCTACGTGGTCGGCCGCGCCACCTTCGAAACCAACCCGCGCGGGCAGATCATCGGGGAGCGGCAGGGCCTCTTGAAGCTGCTCTTCCACCGCGACGACCTGAAGCTCCTGGGCGTGCACGTGCTGGGCGAGCAGGCCTCGGAGCTGGTGCACGTGGGGCTCACCGCGCTGCTCACCGGTTCCACCGCGCAGCTCTTCGTGGAGACCTGCTTCAACTACCCGACGCTGTCGGAGGCCTACAAGGCCGCCACCTACGACGCGTTGGACCAGGTGCGGGTGAGCAGCACCTGATCCGCCTCGGGCCCCCGGAGCCTCGGCGGCCCGCGCCTAGCGCGAGTCCTTGAGGCTTCCCACCGTGAAGCCCGCCTCGCGCTGGGCTACCCGGTTCACGCCGTCCGCGGACACCCGGGCCAGCGGGGGCGCGGCGGCGGGCGATGGGGCCTTCGAGGCAGAGGCCTTGGGGGCGGGCCCCTTGGACGCGCCGCTCTGCCCCTGGGCGCCCTGGAGCAGCTCCCGGATGCGCTCCCAGCGCACCTTCTCCTCCGACACCAGCCGCACCAGCTCCTCGCGGGCGGAGGCGTCCGGCAGGTCCGAGGCGGCCGCCGCCACCTTGTCCATGAAGGGCAGCAGGTATCCGAAGTCCCGTTCGAAATTGGGGGTCGCCATGGGGGCACCTTAGCCGTGGTAGACGCGCGACGCGACGATGCGCCCGCCCTTCACTTCCAGCACCTCCGCCACCGGCAGGGGGGCCTCGTTGGGCGCGTGGCGCAGGTACTCCATGAACACCCGGTCCCCGTCCGCCGTGAGGGCCGTCTCCTCGTAGCGCAGGCCCGGCAGCCGGGCGATGGCGTCCCTCCACCACTGCTCCAGGGCCGGCCGGCCCACCAGGCGCCCGCCCGTCTCCGGATGCAGGACGCGAATCTTGGGCGAGGTGTGTGTTGCATCCTCCGCGTACAGCGCCACCAGGGCGGTGACGTCGTGGGCGTTGAAGGCCTTGAGCCAGGCCCTGGCCAGTGAGAAGTTTTCGCTCGCGCTCATTGTTATGAGACCTCAGTCGGAACGGGGACGGCGGAAAGTAGGCGGATGTACGCCCCGCGTCATGCGGATTTGTCTGGTAACTGGGTCCTGTGGGAAGTAAGGGCCCCGCCTGCTCTGTTCCCTCAGGCAATTTTTTCAATAGAAGAAGGACCGGATCGTGGCCTCCAACGTACCCATCGAGAAGATTCGTAACATCGGTATCTCTGCCCACATCGACTCGGGCAAGACGACGCTCTCCGAGCGCATCCTGTTCTACACGGGCAAGATCCACGAGATCCACGAGGTCCGCGGCAAGGACGGCGTGGGCGCGATCATGGACTCGATGGACCTGGAGCGTGAGAAGGGCATCACCATCCAGTCCGCCGCCACGTACGCGATGTGGGGCGAATACAACATCAACCTGATCGACACCCCGGGACACGTGGACTTCACCATCGAGGTGGAGCGCGCGCTCCGCGTCCTCGACGGTGCCATCCTGGTGCTCTGCTCCGTGTCGGGCGTGCAGTCGCAGTCCATCACGGTGGACCGCCAGATGAAGCGCTACAAGGTTCCGCGCATCGCGTTCATCAACAAGATGGACCGCTCGGGCGCGAACTATGACCGCGTCGCCGCGCAGCTGAAGGAGAAGCTGGGCCACCACGCGGTGAAGCTCCAGTACCCCATCGGCGCGGAGGACCGCTTCCAGGGCCTCATCGACCTGCTCTCCATGAAGGCGTTCTACTTCGATGGTGAGAACGGCGAGAACGTGCGCGAGGAGGCCATCCCCGCGGACATGCTCGACGAGGCGAAGCTGCGCCGCGACGAGATGATCGAGGGCATCGCCAACGTCGACGACGAGCTGGGCGAGGCGTTCCTCATGGACCCGGGCGCCATCAACGAGGAGCAGCTCCGCGCCGCCGTGCGCCGGGCCACCATCGCGCTGAAGATGACGCCGGTGATGTGCGGCTCCGCGTACAAGAACAAGGGCGTGCAGCTGCTCCTGAACGCGGTGTGCAGCTACCTGCCCAACCCCAAGGAAGCGACCAACGAGGCCCTCGACCAGAAGAACAACGAGGCCAAGGTCATCCTGGAGTCGGACGCGAACAAGCCCTTCGTCGGCCTGGCGTTCAAGCTGGAAGACGGCCGCTACGGCCAGCTCACCTACATGCGCATCTACCAGGGCAAGGTGAGCAAGGGTGACTTCATCTTCAACCAGGTGAACCAGAAGAAGGTCAAGGTTCCCCGCATCGTCCGCATGCACGCGTCGGAAATGCACGACGTGAGCGAGGCCACGGCCGGCGACATCGTCGCGCTGTTCGGCATCGAGTGCGCCTCCGGCGACACGTTCACCGACGGCACCGTGAACTACACGATGACGTCCATGTTCGTGCCGGACGCGGTGATCTCCCTGGCGGTGACGCCGAAGAACCGCGACAAGCTGACCAACTTCTCCAAGGCGCTCAACCGCTTCCACAAGGAAGACCCTACCTTCCGCGTGCACCGTGACGAAGAGTCCGCGCAGACCATCATCAGCGGCATGGGCGAGCTGCACCTGGAGATCTACATCGAGCGCATGAAGCGCGAGTACGACTGCGAAGTGGTCGCCGGCAAGCCCCAGGTGGCGTACCGCGAGACCATCTCCCAGAAGGGCGAGTTCGCGTACACGCACAAGAAGCAGACCGGTGGTTCCGGTCAGTTCGCGCGCGTGTGCGGCTACGTGGAGCCCCTGCCCTCGGACGCCGTGCAGCAGTACGAGTTCGTGGACGACATCGTCGGTGGCTCCATCCCGCGCGAGTTCATCCCCGCGTGCGACAAGGGCTTCACCGAGGCCGTGAAGAAGGGCAGCCTCATCGGCTTCCCCGTGGTGGGCCTGCGCGTGGTCATCAACGACGGCGCGTTCCACGCGGTGGACTCGTCCGAAATGGCGTTCAAGACGGCCGCCATCATGGGCTTCCGCGAGGGCTACGCCGCCGCCAAGCCGATCATCCTCGAGCCGATCATGAAGGTCGAAGTCACGGCTCCGGAAGACTTCCAGGGTTCCGTCGTCGGCCAGCTGAACCAGCGCCGCGGCACCATCCTGGAGACGGGCACCGCCGAGGGCTACGTCACGGCCGTGGCGGAAGTGCCGCTGAACACGATGTTCGGCTACTCCACCGACCTGCGCTCCGCGACCCAGGGCAAGGGCGAGTTCACGATGGAGTTCGCCCGGTACTCGCCGGTCCCCCGCAACGAGGCGGAGGCCCTGATGGCGCAGTACAAGGAGAAGCAGGCCGCGGAGCAGGCTGCCCGCAAGTAGTCCGGGTGCCCACGCCGCACTGGCTGTAGGAAGGGCGCTCCCCGCTTCAAGTGGGGGGCGCCCTTTCGCTTTCTACCGTCCCCCTTTTCGAAAGGTTCCTTTCCGTGACGCTGCTTCGCGCCGCCAACGTCCAGCTCGCCTTCGGCAGCCGCACCGTCTTCGAGGGCCTCACCTTCACCATCGAGGAGGGCGAGCGCGTGGGCCTCGTGGGCGTCAACGGCTCCGGCAAGTCGTCCCTGATGAAGATATTGGCCGGCGCGGCGAAGCCGGACCTGGGCGAGCTGCAGCTGCGCCGGGGCGCACGCGTCACCTACCTGCCCCAGGAGCCGGAGTTCCCCGAAGGCGCCACCGTGCAGAGCGAGCTGGCCGTGTCCCAGGCGCCGCTGAAGGAGGCGCTGGACGCGCACGCGGAGCTGTCCCGGAAGCTGGAGACGGACCCCGCGCACGCCACCCAGAAGATGCTGGAGCAGCTGTCCGCGCTGAGCGACCGGATTGAACAGGCGGGCGGCTGGGACACGGAGCACCACGCGAAGACGCTGCTGGACCGCCTGGGCGTGAAGGACTGGGACCGGCCCGTGGCGCAGCTGTCCGGAGGCCTGAAGAAGCGCGTGGCCATTGCCCGGGCGCTGCTCACGCGCCCGGACCTGCTGCTCTTGGACGAGCCCACCAACCACCTGGACGCGGACACCGTGGACTGGCTGGAGGACGAGCTGGACAAGCTGCCCGGGGCGCTCCTGCTCGTCACGCACGACCGCTACTTCCTCGACGACCTGGTGGACCGCATCGTCGAAATCCAGCCCGGCGGCGGCCTCATCTCCTACCCCGGCAACTACGCGGCCTACGTGGAGCAGAAGCTCGTGGCCCAGGAGAACGCGGAGACGGCGGAGCACAAGCGCGGACGCTGGATTGCCCAGGAGGTGGCATGGCTGCGCAAGGGCCCGGAGGCGCGGCGCACCAAGAGCAAGGCCCGCATCGAACGGGCGCAGAAGCTGCTGGCGGAGAAGGGCTTCCAGCGCCCCAAGGTGGCGGACTTGAAGGTGGTGGCGGCGCCGCGGCTGGGCCACACCGTCATCGAGGCGGAAGGGCTGAAGAAGTCCTTCGGCGAGCGCAAGGTGCTGGACGGCGTGGACTTCCGCCTCCAGCGCGGCGAGCGCGTGGGCTTCCTGGGGCCCAACGGCGTGGGCAAGACGACCTTCCTGCGCGTGATGCTGGGGGAGATTCCCGCGGACAGCGGCAAGCTCGTCATCGGGAAGAACACCAAGGTCGCCTACTACGATCAGCAGCGCGCCCAGTTGGATCCGGAGCAGACGGTGTACGACGCGGCCTCCAACGGCGAGGACCACGTGGAGCTGGCGGACCGGAAGGTGGCCCTGCGCGACTACCTGGAGGACCTGCTCTTCCCGGTGCCCATGCAGCGCATGAAGGTGGGCGCGCTGTCCGGCGGCGAGCGCAACCGCCTGCTGCTGGCGCGGCTGTTCCTGGAAGGCGCCAACGTGCTGGTGCTGGACGAGCCCACCAACGACCTGGACATCGTCACCCTCAACATCCTGGAGCGCCTGCTCCTGGACTTCGCCGGCAGCACCCTGCTGGTGACGCACGACCGGTACTTCCTCGACAAGGTGGCCACCGCCATCCTCTCCTTCGACGGCGAGGGCAAGGTCACCCGCTACGAGGGCAACTACGACATGTACAAGCGGCTGCGCGAGCAGTCGCGGGCCGCCGCGCTCAAGGCCGCCGCGCTGAAGAAGGACGAGCCGAAGAAGGACGAACCCCGCGAGGAGCCCGCCCAGAAGCCCGCCCAGAAGAAGCTCGGGAAGCTCTCCTACAAGGATCAGCGCGAGCTGGACGGCATGGAGGCCACCATCGAGGCCGCGGAGAAGCGCAAGGCGGAGCTGGAGGCGAAGCTGGCCGACCCCGCCGTCTACAGCCAGGGCTCCAAGGTGGCGGAAGTGAATCAGGCCCTGGAAGCCACCACCGCCGAGGTGGATCGGCTCTATACGCGTTGGCAGGAATTGCAGGACCTGGCGGCTGGAACTGCCTGACGCGGCGATATTTGAGCGGGGCAAACATCAATTGATGGCACCCGTGCATGATTTTCGGGCGAGGGGACTCTGGCTAGAGTCCGCGTCCCTCCGCCTCGGGAGTCGTCACGTGTTCCGTCCGGCCTCGGTCCTCGCCGCTGCCCTTCTGTCCGTCCCCTTTTCCGCCCACGCCCTGGAAAGCGGTCCCAAGAGTCCGCTGCCCATGTTTGACCTGCAACGGTTGCGCCTGGACCCGGCGGCCCTGGGCTCGCTGGTGGTGGGGACGGGACGGACGCTGGAGGCAGGGCAACTGCGTGTGGCGTTGAACTACCACTACGAGCAGCTGCCCCTGCACTTCCAGACGCGCTGGGAGCCCGGCGAGGGCACGGGCCTGGTGGAGAACAAGATGACCGCCCACCTGACGGTGGGCTTCGGCGTGCTGTCGTGGCTGGAGGTGGGCGGTGAGCTGCCCCTCGTCCTGACGCAGGGGGGAAAGCCCACGTTGGAGTACTACGGGCCGAACTCCGGGGGCATCGCCACGCCGTGGCTGACGGCCCGGGCCGCGGTGCTCCGCCAGACGAAGGGCGCCCCCATCAACCTCTCGGTGGGGTTCACCGCGGGACTGCCGGTGGGCAGCCGTGCGGCGCAGGCGCACGAGGACTACGCGTGGCAGCCGCGTCTGCAGTTGGGCTACGTGGGCGAGGGCTTCCAGGTGGGCGGCGAGGCCGGCATCTTCCTGCGCAAGCGCCAGGACCTGGGTCCCGTGTCCTACGACCCGAAAGACATCGCTGGCAATGAGCTGCGATTGGGCGCCACGGTGACGTCGCTCCACGGCGAGCTGACGCGCGGCGAGGTGAGCGTGCTCACGGGCATCCCGCTGAACGGAGGCCGGGTGGGGGCGGAGCTGCTCATCGCCATCCGCCGCCATGCCCTGTCCAGCCTGGACCTGTATGTGATGGGCGGCCCGGGCGTGGGCGCGGGGTTCGACACGCCCACCTTCCGCTTCGTCGCGGGCGTGTCCTGGGCCACCAGCAAGGTGGACTGAGCAGGCCCCCTACTTCGGCATGAAGCCGAAGGCCTTCACCATCGCGATGGCGATGCCCAACAGGCTTTCGCCCGCGATGAAGCCGGAGCTGACGGGCAGCACCGCGTCCTCCGCGAGCTTCGGCTTCGTGCGCCGGAGGAACGCCGCCAGCGCCGCGCCCACGAAGAGGCTGATGGAGCTGGAGCCGGGGATGACGATGGCCAGCCCCAGGCCGGACGCGCTGGGGAGGAAGGCCTTCACCTTCGGGTGGGCCCAGCGCTCCAGCAGCACCAGCGTGATGCCCAGCAGCGCGCCGCACAGGGCGCCCACGCGCGCGGTGGGGTGCAGCGCGGACACGCCCGAGGCGAGCATCTTCGACACGCCAGCCCACACCATGGACGCGGGCGCGGGGAACTGCTCCGTGCCCAGCACGTCCGCGGTGGGCACCAGCAGCTTGAAGATGGGCACCACCACCATGGCGCCCGCGGCCACGCCGAACAGCTGCGCGAAGAACTGCTGACGCGGCGAAGCCCCCAACAGCCACCCGGACTTCAGGTCCGTGAGCAGGTCCGCCGAGTGCAGCCCCACGCCGCCCGTGGCGTTGGCGCTCATCACGTTGGCGGGGATGTTGCCCGGCGCCAGGCCTCCGAAGATGAGCTGGGTGACGGGGCCCAGCGCCTTGGTAGGCGTGGTGTCCGTCTCGCCCGTCACGCGCGACGCGATGACGCCCATCACCACCGCCAGGGGGAGCGCGAGCACGCCGGCCCACCAGGGAATCTGGAACAGGTAGGCCATGAGGAAGACGGCCACCGGGCCCAGGAGCCCGAAGCCCAGGGGGAACCACGCCGGGGGGCACTCGATGTCCGCCAGCGGATCCTCGCGAGCGCCATCCTTGGGCTTCATCCCCACCAGCCCGCCCAGCGCGGAGAACGAGCGCACCACGCTCTTCCACTGGAACGCGAACGAGAGCAGGCCGGACGACACCAGCACCGCGGAGCCCGTCCACAGCGACCAGCTGTTGATGGCCTTGTACGTCACCTCCGGGATGACGCCCTGGGCGACCATGGCCGGCGCGAGGAAGCCGTAGTTGAGGATGGCGCCCAGCAACATGGACCAGCCGGTGCGGAAGTTCACCAGCGCGCCCGCGCCGATGAGCAGCAGGCTGAAGTCGAACGACAGGGACCACTTGCCCGCCTCGCGTCCGAGGATGCTGAACGGCAGGCTCACCTTCTCCGGCAGGTTCTTCAGCCAGGTGAAGCGCGCGTCGCGCACCAGCACCAGCAGCGCGCCCACCAGCCCCGCCAGGCCCAGCAGGCGCGACTTGCGGCGGGCCACCTCGCCGTGGCCGTGCAGCGCGCGGATGGTCTCCGCGGTGGCCGTGCCCGTGGGGAACGGGAGCGCTTCGATGTTGATGAGCTGGCGCTTGATGGGGATGGCGGCGAAGACGCCCAGCGCGGAGATGACGGCGAACCACACCATCAGCCAGCCGGACGACGGCAGCGTGCCGGTGAGCATCAGCAGCGCGGGCACCGCCGCCATGTTGCCGCCGCCCGTCATGTAGCCCGCGGCGGACGCCACGGAGCCCATGGCGTTGTTCTCCAGGTCGGTGAACTCGTTGCGCAGCAGCTTCAGCGAGCGCAGCGTGCCGAACACCGCGAAGGCCAGGATGCACGCGGTGATGGTGACGCCCAGGCTCCAGCCCGTCTTGAGGATGACGTAGAGGTTGGACAGACACATCACCGCGCCAATGAGCATCCCGGCGATGACGGCGCGCACGGTGAGCTGCCGCGCGCCGCCCTGGTAGACGTGCTCCCGCCAGTACAGCTCCGGATCCATGGCCGCGGAGGCGCCGGGCCGTTCGGGGACGGCGCCGGGGTCGGGCGCGGGGACGCGGAGCTGGCTGGGGTTCGGGACGGGAGGAACCATGGGGGGCGCAAGATAGTGCACGCCCCCCGAGGTCACGAAACGCTCCGTGCCCGGAGGCAGGGAAAAGCGCTACCCGTGCGCGCCGCCCGGCCCGTGGACGTGGCCGTGCGCCAGCTCTTCCTGCGTCGCGTCACGCACTTCGCGCACGGTGACGTCGAAGTGGAGCGTCTTGCCGGCGAGCGGGTGGTTCAGGTCCACCACGACGTGGTCCGGGTTCACGGCGATGATGCGCAGGGGGACGTCGCCGTCCTCCGTCTGGGCCATCAGCGTGCCGCCCACCTGGGGCAGGTAGGTGCTGGGCAGCATGGTGCGAGCGACGTTGCGCACGCCCTCCGGCTTGTGGATGCCGTAGCCCTGCTCCGGGGTCACCACCACCTGCTTGCTGTCCCCCACTCCCAGGCCTTCCAGCGCGCCCTCCAGTCCGGGGACGATCTGCTTGTGCCCGTGCAGATAGGCGAGCGGCTGGTTCGGGGCGCTCTGGTCGATGATCTGCCCGTCTCCCATGTGGAGGCGGTAATCGAGGGCGACGACGCGACCGTTGGCGACTTTCATGCGGCTGAAGCTCCTTGGATTCGAAAGACGGCGGAGGGGACTTCGGTCAAAGGTGGAAACGGGGTGACGCCACGTCAGGCGGTGGGGGACTGCGCCGCCTCCTCGCCGACCGGGCGGTCGGAGGGCTCGCCGCGCGACACGTACACTGCGGCCGCCAGGTCTCCGGTGACGTTGAGCACGGTGCGGCACATGTCCAGGAAGCGGTCCACGCCGAGGATGAGGCCCAGGCCCTCCACGGGGATGTGGAACATGCCCAGAATCATGGCGATGACGGGGATGGAGCCCGCCGGCACGCCCGCGGTGCCAATGCCCGCCAGCACGCAGATGAACATGATGGTCGCCTGCTGCGTGAGGTCCAGCGGAACGCCATACACCTGCGCGAGGAAGAGGACGGTGACGCCCTCGAAGAGCGCGGTGCCGTTCTGGTTCATCGCGGAGCCGGCGGTCAGCACGAAGCGCGACACGTTGCGCGGCAGCTTCAGGTTCTCCTCCGCCACCTTGAGGGCGGTGGGCAGCGTGGCGCTGGAGGAGGACGTGGAGAACGCGGTGACGATGGCCAGCCGGCAGGAGCGGAAGAACTCCACCGGGTTGCGGCCGCCCAAGAAGCGCACGGACAGCGAGTACACGACGAACATGTGGATGCTCAACGCCAGCAGCACCACGCCCACGTACGACGCCAGCTGTCCCAGGATGTGGAAGCCCAGGCGCGCCGTCATGGAGAACAGCAGCGCGCCCACGCCCACGGGCGCCAGCTGGAGCACTCCGTCGATGAGCTTCATCATCACGTCATAGAGGCCCTGGATGACGTCCTTGAGCCGCTGCGCGGGCTCGCCCGGGGTGAGCGCCAGGCCCAGGCCGAAGATGAGCGAGAAGACGATGAGGCCAATCATGTCCCCGTCCGCCGCGGCCTTCAGCGGGTTGGTGGGCACCATGGACATGAAGAGCGCGCCCATGGACGTGTCGCCGGGGGGCGGCGCGGCTTTGATGGTCGTGCCCGTGCGGGCCAGGGCGCGGGCCTCGTCGCTCAGGCCGTCTCCGGGCCTCAGCGTGTTGACGAGCAACAGGCCGATGAGCACGGAGATGACGGAGAAGACGACGGTGTAGCCCAGCGTGCGGGCCCCCAGGCGGCCCACCTGCTTCAGGTCCAGCTCCGCCACGCCCACGACGAGCGCGGAGAACAGGAGCGGGACGACGAGCATCAGGAGCAGGCGGATGAAGATCTGCCCCAGGGGGTTGGTGACGTGCTCGACGAGCCAGATGAGCCAGTCCGCGCTCCCGAACACGGCGTTGCAGACGAGCCCGGCCACCGCGCCGGCGGAAATGCCGAGGAGCATCTTCTGATGGGGCTTCATGAGGGGGCGAAGCCTACCGGTGAAAGGGAGTGGCGCCCACCTCGCGTTCAGGGGAAAGCTTCCGCCCCATCGTGGAATCCCTCGTCCAGCTCACCGAGCCCGCCCTGCCCCCG
>NZ_RAWF01000287.1:0-12234 GCF_003612075.1 Corallococcus sp. CA041A | reverse complement strand
ACCCCGAACAGCCCGCCCTTGTCCGCCTGCACGTTCCACACTGGCGGTAAGCCACGTAGTCACGTTGTACTTGTCTTTCCATATTTCCAAGAATCGCAGTCCTGCTTTGTGATAAACGCCGACCCAGCCCTTTTGGACCAACCTGGAGGCGGCAATGCGGAACCAGACCATCGAGGCGGCACTGGCGAAGAATCCCCACCGTGAACAGCTGATCAAGCACCGGTTCTTCGAGGTGGTGGACGAGAAGGCCTTCAGCCGCGACCAGGCGGAGCTGGTGCTGGGTCAGTGGTGGCACCCCCTGCACTATTTCCCCACCTTCCTGGGCAAGCTGATCGCCGTCTGCCCGCAGATGGAGATGAAGACGGCGGTGACGCACATCCTCAACCAGGAGGTGGGCGAGGGAGACCCGGCGCGCGCGCACGAGCGCTTCTTCATCCAGACGATGACGGACGCGGGCTTCACCCAGGCGGGCGTGTCCGAGGCGGACATGACGCCCGCGACGCGCCGGCTCATCGACGGGTACCAGCGCTCCACGGACAGCCACCTCACCGGCCTGGGCTTCCTCTACGGCACGGAGGTGGCGGACCTCACCATGGTGGCCAAGCTGGGCAAGCTGGTGCGCCGCACCACGGGCCTCAAGTCCCTGCCCTGGGTGGACATCCACGTGAAGCAGGAGCCGGACCACGTGGAGACGGCCGGCCACACGATGGGGCTCGCGTACACGGACGAGGAGCTGGCCACCATCACCCGCGGTGCCGAGGAGATGTGGCAACTGTGGGTGGGTTTCTTCGAGGAGCTGCGCAACCGCGTCGTCTGAGCGGCCGCCTGCGTCAAGCGCAACCCCTTGGAATCCGTGCGTTTTCACACGGAACACTGGCGAATCTCTCCAGGTAGGGTAGTCACTCCCGCGTCACGGGAGTGTCACCCCCTAGAGGCGCCACCACCCTCCCGCGGCTGACAGCTCCTGTCCCTCCAGGCGCCGAGGGAGATCCCCATGCTCGAAAAGCTGATGCCGAAGTCGGACGAGTTCTTCGACGACTTCGACGCGCAATGCGCCAGAACTGTCGAGGGAGCAAAGCTCCTACACGAGCTCCTGAGCGACTTCCGGGACGTGCCCACGCGCGTCCAGGCCCTCAAGGACGTGGAGCACAAGGGCGACGAGGTCACCCACACGGCCTTCAACCGCCTCCACCAGCAGTTCATCACCCCGTTCGACCGGGGGCAGATCCACACGCTGCTGTCGCGCATCGACGACGTGCTGGACCTGACCAACGCGGCGGCGGCGCGCCTGCTGTACTACGAGATCGAATCCACCCGGGCGGATGCCACGGAGCTGGCGCGGCTGCTGGTGCTCTCCACGCTGAAGGTGCAGGAGGTCGTCGCGGCGCTGCGGCTCATCAAGAAGCCGGAGCAGATCCTCGCGGGCTGCAAGGAGATCAAGCACCTGGAGTCCCAGGCGGACGAGGCGCTGCGCGCGGGCATGGGCCGGCTGTTCAAGAGCGGCGTGGATACCCTGACCATCATCAAGTGGAAGGAGATCTACGACCTCATCGAGACGGCCACGGACAAGTGCCAGGGCGTGGCCAACGTCATCGAGGGCGTCGTGCTGGAGCACAGCTGAGATGCTGCTCGCAGCGGTCGTCGCCATCGTCATCGTCGCGCTCATCTTCGACTTCATCAACGGCTTCCACGACGCGGCGAACTCCATCGCCACCGTGGTGTCCACGCGCGTGCTGTCGCCGAACCTGGCTGTCGCATGGGCCGCGTTCTTCAACTTCATCGCGGCCTTCGCGGGCGGCGTGCACGTGGCCAACACCATGGGCAAGGGCATCATCAACTTCGAGATGCTCCGCGCCGCCGGCCCCGCCGCGGTGCTGATGGTCATCTTCTCGTCGCTGATGGGCGCCATCGTCTGGAACCTGCTCACCTGGTGGTGGGGGCTGCCCTCGTCCTCCTCGCACGCGCTGGCGGGCGGGATGATTGGCGCCACCCTGCCCGTGCTGGGCTTCGAGGGCCTGGTGGGCAGCGGCATCGCGCGCATCGCGGCCTTCATCGTGCTGTCGCCGCTCATCGGCATGACGCTGGGCATCGGGATGATGCTGGCCAGCACCTGGGCGGTGCACCGTCAGACGCCGCTGCGCGTGGACACCTGGTTCCGCCGGCTGCAGCTGGTGTCGTCCGCCATCTTCTCCTTCAGCCACGGCACCAACGACGCGCAGAAGGTCATGGGCATCATCGCGGTGGTGCTCTTCGGCACCATCTGGCGCGACCGCCCGTTCCACATCGACTGGTGGATGATCATCTCCTGCCACGCCGCCATCGCGATGGGCACGTTCTTCGGCGGCTGGCGCATCATCCGCACCATGGGCCACAGCCTCACGAAGCTGGCGCCCATTGGCGGCTTCAGCGCGGAGACGGGCGGCGGCGTCACCATCATCGCGCTGGCGGAGCTGGGCATCCCCGTCTCCACCACGCACACCATCACCGGCGCCATCGTCGGCGTGGGTTCCACGCGCGGCTGGCGGGCCGTGAAGTGGGGCACCGCCGGCCGCATCATCTGGGCGTGGGTGTTCACCATCCCCGCGGCCGCGCTGGTGTCCGTCATCGTCTACGGAATCACGCTGGCCGTGGTTCGGATGGTGGGCTGAAGAAAGCCCGGGCGCGGGGGAGCAGTCCCCCGCGCCACCTGCTGCTGCCCTGCCCTACTGCACGACCCGGACGTTGAGGGACGACGACGGTCCACCCACGGCCGGCGGCACCCAGGGCACCACCTTCTTGTTCTGCCACTGGACCAGCTTCAGCGACGGGTCCTCCAGCGGCACATCGAAGGTGTAGGAGATGCGCGTGGGTCCCTCCGCGTCCGCCTCCTCGATGCGCACCATCATGCCCTTCATGTCGAACTCGTCGCCCTTGTGCACCGGGTGGCGCGCGGCGCGGTGGATGCGCTCCTCCACGGAGTCCAGGAAGTGGCCGCCCTTGGTGAGCTCCAGCTCCACCGAGTTCGGGCCGGTGCGCGTCACCTTCTGCTCGTAGAGCGAATAGGACAGCACCCACCAGGCCTTCGGCAGCGGATTGCCCGAGGACCACCAGCGCACGGAGCCGTAGATGCCGATGATGCCGTTGGGGGCGTTGAGCACCACCACGCGCTGATTGGAGAGCTTCGTCTGATCGAACGCCTCCTCGTAGCGCGCCTGCACGCGGCCCATGAGCGCGTCCGCCTGGGAGTACTGCTCCATGGTCTGCCACCAGAGGTACGGCGAGCCCACGACATGGATGAAGGCCATCACCGCCGCGCCGGCCAGCACCGCGCCCGCGCGGAACGTCTTCGCCCGCCCCTTCCACGCGTGGCGCAGCACCACGGCCAGGCCCACCGCCATGCCCAGGCTGGGCACGATGAGCGTGCGCGAGCCGGCGAAGGCGGAGTTGGACATCCACGTGGCCACGAACGCGCCCGTCAGCATCCAGCCCACCGTGCGGCGCTCCGCGGCCTCCAGCCGGGGCCACACACCCCACACCAGCAGCGCGAACAGCGTGAAACCCACCGCGCCCAGGAGGGTGAAGAGGGGCACCAGGGACTGGTCGAAGATGAAGTCCGGAGGCGCGTTCAGCGTCAGGCCCGCGATGGCGGCCGGGACGCGCCCGAGCATCGCCTGGAACCACGCCACGGGCGTGCCCAGGGCGTCCAGGTACATGTCCGAGCCGCCCGCGCCGTAGCCCATGGCCCGGTACGCCGCGAAGTAGATGGCCATCAGCACGCCGAAGGGGATGAGCCCCTTGAGCTTGTCCTTCGCCTGCCCCGGGCCGGAGAAGGCCTCGTAGGCCAGCACGTACGGGCTGAGGATGACCATCGTCTCGCCGCACAGGAGCGCCAGCGCGAAGGACACCAGCGCGCCCACCAGGGTGCTCGTGCGCTTCTCCTCCCGCCACTTCACGTGGAGGAAGATGCCGAGGACGCCGAAGAGCAGCGACATCACCACGCTGCGGTAGGACAGCCAGCCCAGCACCGCCGCGTGCGAGCCCCAGATGGCGAAGAGGAACATCGCCACACCCGCCACCGCCGTGGGCAGCACGCGCTTGAGCAGCACGCCCGCCAGCACCACCAGGCCCACGTACCAGAGCAACGAGTGGAACTGGTAGGCCACCGCCACGCGGTTGTAGAGCACGTGGTCCAGTCCGTAGAGCAGGCTGCCCAGGGGCCGGAAGAACGCGACGCGCACGGTGGGCTCCACCCACCACGGGAAGACGCCCACCTGCGCCAGGTGCAGCGTGTGCTCCGGGATGCCCGTGGCCGTGCGGTACACGTCCAGGGGCGTGTTCCCCAGCGGCGCGGGCGGCGGAATGTTGTCCCAGACGCCCAGCCAGATGAAGTCATCCGGCATGAATCCCGAGCGCAACGCGAGCGAGCCCAGCGCCACCGCGAACACGATGGAAATCCAGAAGTAACGCTTAAACGGCCAACCCGGGGCGGCTGGCGAAGGAGAAGTATCCATGTTTCAAAGATCTATCAGCACGGCCCCCACACGAGATAGGTCCTCCTGGGTCGTCCGCTGCCACCGGAAACACGCGGAGTGCGGCGCGTGCGATGGAGATCCTTTGCCACCGCCCGGACTCCGGGTGATCCTCCGCCGACGAAGGGGGACGCGGTCCGGCAGGTGAAAACACGAACGTGAGCGCGCCTCGTTTCGTCCGCGCCGCCGCCGGGCCCGCACGCATGCGCATCGCCATCATCGCCACGTACACCCATCCGACCCGACTGCGAATCAAGGAACCCTCCATCATGCAGTCCTCCGTGCCGGAGCTCATCGCGGGCCTGTGCCCGGAGCACGCGGAGGTGGAGATCTTCAACGAGAAGGAGGCGGAGCTGCCGTTGGACCGGCACTGGGACCTCGTCTTCTTCTCGTACCTGCACTCGTACTACGAGCACACCAAGGTCCTCTCCACCCTCTTCCGTCAGCGCGGCATGACGACGGTGGCGGGAGGCCGGCACGCGGGCCACTTCCCCGACGACGCGGCGAAGTACTTCGACGCGGTCATCACCGGGGAGCCGGAGTCCAACGTGCCCGCGCTCATCGCGGACTTCGAGAAGGGCGAGCTGAAGCCCCGCTACAGCCTGCCGTCGCAGGGCGCCGCCGCCATCCGGCCGTACCGCTACGAGCTCATCGACTTCACGCACAACAAGGTGCGCCTGCCGGGCATCGAGGCGTCCCGCGGCTGCCCCTTCACCTGCAACTTCTGCGTGCTCACCGGCCACGAGCGCTACCGCTTCCGGCCCATCCCGGAGGTCATCGACGAGATCCAGACGCGCATGCGCTGGAACCCGAACTTCCTGGGGCTGATGGGGGACGCGTTCGTCTTCCTGGACAACAACCTGGGCGGTTCGCCCAAGTACCTGCGCGCGCTGTGTGAAGCGCTCATCCCCTTGAAGAAGACGTGGGGCTGCGCGCTCACCTTCAACGTGCTGAAGGACGACTCGCTGGTGAAGTTGATGGCGAAGGCGGGCTGCCGCTACGTCTACACCGGCCTGGAGTCGCTCAACCCGGAGTCGCTCAAGGCGATGAACAAGGGGCAGAACAAGCTGTCGGAGGTGGATGCCGTCATCCGCCGCGTCTTCTCCGCCGGCATCCTGTTGTCCTTCGGGCTCATCGTCGGCTCGGACGGCGACACCAACGAGTACCTGCACCGGCTGCCGGACTACCTGGCGGACCTGAAGTACTTCTCCGTCACGTTCCTGGGCATCGTGTGCCCGTATCCGGAGACGCCCTTCTTCCGCGAGCTCAAGGCCGAGGACCGGCTGCTGCCCGGCACCACCAGCCGTGACTACGACGGCTACACGCTGTGCCACCGGCCCAAGCAGATGCACGCGTCGGAGGTGGTGGAGCACTTCCAGCGGCTGTGCCACACGCTGGGCAGCCTGCCCAACATCGCGCGGCACTACGCGTCCAAGCTGATGATGAGCGACCTGCCCCGATACAAGCAGACCATCCTCTTCTCCGGGCCGGAGATCGTCAGCATCCGCAACCCGGTGAAGAACAAGGAGCGCCGCTACATCGCGGGGCTGGACGCCATCGAGGCGTGGGACGCGGAGCGGATGCCCGCGCTGGGCCTCACGCCGCAGGTCCTGACCTGATCCGGGACGGCAGGCGCACGTCCCACGCCAGCCCCAGGGCCTGGAGCGCCCGGATGAAGAGCCAACCCGGGTCCCACTGCCACCACACCCAACCGTGCCGCGCGGACGCGGGGAAGGCGTGGTGGTTGTTGTGCCAGCCCTCGCCCAGCGCGAGCACGCTCACCCACCACACGTTGCGGCTGTGGTCGCGCGTGTCGTGGACGCGCTTGCCGAACGCCGCGTGGCACACGGAGTTCACGGCGTAGGTGCTCTGCATCCAGCACACCACGGGCAGGAAGAAGTACGCGGGCACCGTGCGCCAGCCGAACGTCAGCCCCACGAAGAGCACGCCCAGCACCTGCGGCGCGATGCGGTAGCGCAAGAGCCAGTGGTAGTAGCCGTCGTCCGCCATGTCGCGGCACCAGGTGCGCCAGCCGTCCTCTTCCGTGGAGGACTCGTTGAGGATCCACCCCATGTGCGCGTACCAGAAGCCGCGCAGCGGCGAGTGCACGTCCCCGTCCACGTCCGCCTTCGCGTGGTGCAGCCGGTGGTTCGCGGCCCACAGGAGCGGACTGCCCTGCGCGGTGAGCATGGCCACCGACACCAGCGCGTACTCCACCCAGCGGGGGCACGCGAAGGCGCGGTGGCACAGGAGCCGGTGCAGCCCCACCGTCGTGCCCAGACCAATGGACACGTACACGGCCAGCGCCACCGGCAGCGCGTACGGCGGCCAGGGCAGGAAGAACGCCAGCGCGGCCAGTCCGTGGACCACGAGCATGTAGATGACGATGACGGGACTGAGCTGGAAGCGGAGCGGCGCGGTGATCATGGCCCGGTGCGTGAGGTCGAAGGAGAAGCACGCAGTCTAGGGGCCCAGCCTGACGGGACAAGGAATGCGTCAGGCGCGTCACATCACGCGAGCGTCACGGGCCCTTGAGGCCTGGGGAGCAACAAGCGCCTCCACCGGCGGGGCCTGGAGGGTGGCCTGGAAGCGAGCGGTCCATGCGGCGCAGCTCCGCGCGGGCCTCCACCTCCGTGAAGATGGCGCGCGCTCGGGCGAGGAACTCCTCGCGCCGGTTCGGCAGCGCCACCGCCGCGTCGAAGTAGGCCACGCCCGTCTCCCAGCGGTTGGGGCTCTTCTCCAGGACGGCGATGGCCTCCAGGAACACCGGCTCCGCGGCCTTGGGCCCCTTGCGCAGGGCCAGCGAGCGCGCTGTCACGCGCAGCGCCGGGCCCTTCAGGTACGGATAGAGCCTCGCGATGACGCGCGCCTTGAGGCAGGACAGCCGCACGACCTTCAGCAGCTTCTTGCGCGGCACCACCGTGGCGCCCTCCTCCAGCGCGAAGAGGGCCGCCTCCGCCGCGTCCACCAGCCCCACCTGGAGGAAGGGCACCAGCACCTGATAGCTCCAGATGCTCTCGAAGCAGCGCACCGCGACGAGCGCCGCCTCCTCCACCTGGTGCTCGCGCACCGTGACGTTGGCCAGATGGTTGAGGCTGGCGCACTGGTTGGCCAGGTCCGCCACCTCTTCGCTGATGCGCAGGCCCTGCTCCAGCTCCGCGCACAATTCGCCCACGTCACCTTCGCCCAACAGGTAGCGGCACATGGGCGCCCACGAGTGCGCCCAGCCCTGGTGCATCAGCGCGTTGAGCTCCACGCCAATGGTCCCCATCTGCTCGTAGAGCGCCACCGCCGTGCGGAAGCGCGAGTGGAGGAACTCGCCCGTGGCCTGCATCATCAGCGACGTCTGGCGCTCCCAGCGCTCGCCCACCTGGCGCAGCGTGGAGACGGCCTCCTCCTGGAATTCGCGCGCGCGCTCCAGCTCGTTGGCGAAGAAGGCCTGGATGCCCAGGCGGCTGAGCGCGAGCCCCTCCGCCACCGGATCCTTGGAGCGGCGCGCGTACTCCAGCGCCTTCTCACAGTGGTAGCGCGAGCGCTTGAGCAGCCCCGCTCCGAACAAGAGCGTGCCGTAGTAACCGCGCGCCATGCTCATGGCGTAGTCGTTGCGCGAGCGCTCCGCCATGTTGGTGGACACCAGCGTCGCCCAGGTGAGCTTGGTGATGTCCGCGAAGTAGTAGATGCGGATGAGAGAGTTGAGCGTGGACAGCTGCTGCAGGTAGTTGCCCAGCCTCGCCGCCGGCAGCGGACGCAAGATGAAGGGCAGCAGCGTCGCGAGCCCCCGGAGCACCAGGTTCGCCAGCGTGCGCAGGCCCAGCGCGGCCAGGCTCCCGGGGAGGCTGCGGCCCCTCAGCACCAGCGACTTCTCCAGGTGCTGCGTGGCGAGCGCGGACTCGCCCTTCTCCTGGTGCGCGCGGCCCAGGCCCAGGTGCAGCTCCGCCTGGCGAGGGGGCTCCTCCTCGTCCACCAGGCACTGCTCGAACATCAGGATGGCGTTGGCGTAGTGGCCTGCCTGGAGCAGAGTCTCCGCCAGCTCCTGCATCACCCGGCGCGTCTGGAGCAGCGTCACCTCCGGGTCCACCGGAACGACGGTGCCGAGCAGCTCCAGGCCCCGGTTGTAGTGGTAGAGCGCGTCGTCGTTCGCGTACTGCGCCCGCGCGCTGCGGGCCGCCATCAGCGTGTACGCCAGGCCCTTGTCCTCCACGTTGCCCGCGAGGAAGTGGAACGCGAGCAGACCCGCGGAGGCCGCGAGGTTGTCGTTGGCGCGGGCCTCCAGGTAGCGCGCGAGCCGGCGGTGCAGGTCCTCACGCGCGGACACCAGCAGCGTGTTGTAGGCCACGTCGCGGATGACGATGTGCTTGAAGAGGCAGGTGTACGGCTCCTCCGTCTCCAGCAGGATGAGGCCCAGGCGCTGGAGCGTGTCCATGGCCTCGCGCAGCACGCCGTGGCCCAGGGTGGGCACCAGCGCCGCCACCGCGTCCAGCGTGAAGATGCGCCCGATGACGGACGCCACCTTCACCACCAGCTTCTCCGTCTCGCTGAGCAGGTCGATGCGCGACAGCACCACGTCCTGGATGGAGTCCGGCAGCAGCAGGTCCTGGAGGCCGCGCTTCAGCTCCATCCGCTGCGATCCGGGCTCCACCGGTCCCAGGTAGCCCTGCTCCGCCAGGCCCTCCACGATGGATTCGATGAAGAACGGGTTGCCCTGCACCTTCGCGAGCAGCCGGTCCTCCAGCGCGACGTCCGGCGGCGACAGGCGCAGGTGCAAGCGCAGGAGCGCCCGCGTGTCCTCTTCGTCCAGGCTCGTCAGGTCCACCGGGACGAACTCCGGCAGGTCGCGCAGCCCGCGGAGCTGGTCGCCCGGGCGCATCGTCGCCAGCACCATGATGCGGTGCGAGCCCACGCGCACCGCCAGGTACTGGAGCAGATCCAACGAGATGTAGTCCGCCCAGTGCAGGTCCTCGAAGAAGAGCAGCAGCGGCTGCGCGCGGCTGAGCTTCTCCAGGAGCTGGAAGACGATCTGGAACACCTTCTGCTGCTTGCGCCGCGCGTCCATCCCCGCCGTGGCGGACGTCTCCTCCAGCGACATGCCGAGGATGCCCGCGACCACGGGAATCCACTCCGGCCCCACGTCCTCCAGGCCGTCCAGCCCCTGCCGCAGGCGCGTGAGCTGCGCCTCGGTGTCGTCCGAGTCGTGCAGACCGAAGGCCTGGAGCAGCACCTCCTTCCAGGGGAAGAAGGGGGTGAAGGCCTCGTAGGAGTAGCAGACGCCGTACAGCGCCCGGGCGCCGCCCTCCTCCGCGTCCTCCAGCACGCGCGCGCCCAGCCGCGACTTGCCGATGCCCGCCTCGCCGGACACCACGCTCACGCGGCCCTGGCCGGCGAAGGCCGCGTTGAGCGACGCGTGCAGCACGTTGAGCTCGCGGCTGCGGCCGATGATGTCGCCCCGGCCCTTGATGAAGAGGCTGCGGCGCGTCTCCCCCAAGAGCCGGTACACCGGCACCGAACGCGAGACGCCCTTGAGCTTCGCGTCCTCCACGAACTCCGTGGCGAAGCCGCCCTGCTGCGAGCGCGCCTGGGTGTTGGCGCACAGGTGCACGCCGTCCTGGTGTCCGCCGTGCGTCATCAGGCGCGCGGCCATGTTCACGACCTCGCCCAGCGCCGAGTAGCCCTTGCGCGTGGGCGAGCCCATGTCCCCGCAGTAGGCGTGGCCGGTGGCGATGCCGATCTGCAGCTCATCCAGGAAGGGGAACTGCGCCCGGGCCTTGAGCAGCTTGCAGGCCAGCCGGCACGCCAGCACCTCCTTGTTCTGCTGGGCGGTGGGCGCGCCGAACAGGACGTAGAGCACGTTGCCCTTGTCCGTGAAGTCCGTCATCAGCAACACGCCGCCGTGGTGGGCGGACTCGCGCTGGACGTATTCGTAGTAGGCGTTGAGGTCGTGGGTGAACGCGTCCGGATCCGTGTCCGCCCGCGCGTGGGTGAAGCGCACGAAGAAGCAGGTGACGTCGCGGAAGTCGCCCGCGAACTCCTGGTGCGCGGTGGTGATCTTCGTGAAGAGCACCGGGTGCAGGAGCAGCGCGCACCGGCCCACCAGCTCCGCCCCACCCGTGGGCGCGGGCAGCGGGCGCTTCACCGACTCCACCGGCGCGTCGAGCGCCAGCCGGTGGTTGCCGCCCTCGCGTGGATCGCCCCTGCGCGCGGACTCCGGCAGCGCCGCCCAGGCGCGCGGGCTGAGGACGACCTCCGACACCGTGGCCTGCTTCTCCGCGCCCACCGCCTGCGCCAGCGGCTCTCCCACGAGCGCCGGGTGCATCCACAGGCCGGTGGTGCCCATCACGATGCGGGTGGCCTCACCAAAGCCGATGCCGATGCGCGACGACACGCCGAAGCGCTGGCCCAACAGCTCCAGCCGGGCGAAGCGCGCGAGCCTGCGCTGCACGCCCAGCGCGCACACCGCCGCTCGCTGCACGACGTCCGCGTCCGCTTCCTCGGGCGCGGACTCGAAGCACGCGAGGATGGAGTCGCCGGCGAACTGGTAGATGTCCCCGCCGTGGTCGCGGACGACGTCGATCATCTCCGTGTAGTAGTTCGTCAGCAGGCGCTGGAGCGCGTCGATGCCGCGAGGGCCCGCGCCGCTCAGCCCCACCACGATGGGCGTGAAGCCCGCGATGTCCAGCAGCAGGATGGCGCCCCGCACGCCCTCCACCCGGGGCAGCGCGTCCGCATCCTGGCTCCCAAGCCGCGCGAGGATGGCCGCCGGCATGTACGGGGCCAGCATCGCGACAGCGGGATCAATGGGCTGCGTGGAGGGCATCCTTAAGGGGCTTTCCGCTCAGGACAGGTTGGCGAAGCGCAGGTACAGGGCGCCCAGGCACATGGCGCCGTAGAGGGGGATTTCCGCCGTCTCCGGCCAGGGCTGCTGCTTGCGCACCGCGCCCCAGACGTGCACCGCCGTCATCAGTCCACCGATGAGGCCGATGAGCTCGAAGATGACCAGGTGGCTCTTGGGGTCCGGGATGAACTGCACCACCGCGATGATGACGGACAGCGCCAGGCCGCCCAGGCAACGCGCGAAGTAGACCGTCAAGTCGTTGTTGCCCGTGGGCAGCTCCCACCCGAACCAACGCGCCCAACGCAGCGGGATGAACAGCAACGGCAATGCGTAGACGACCAGGAAGACCGAGGTGGAGACCGCGAGGAACCAGCTGGCCAACGGATAGTCGGGGTTGATCATGATGGCGGACGTGATGGGTGACGGACGTGCACGCGCGGTGCACACCCCTCCCCACGACGTCCATCCTAGAATCTTTTGCCACCCCGTGGGGCGGCTTCCCCTTCACCAAGGCCCTGCTTGAGCCCGCCTGCCGCCTAGCGGGTGGCGGCCAGGAGGAACTCGGCCACCCGCTCCAGGGAGGTGGTGCGCTCGGCCTCCACCGGGAAGCGCCGGAACAGCTCCGGTGGCCCGTGCAGGATGAGCGGCTTGCCATAGCGCAAGGCCAGGACGGCCTCCGCCGCGGTGCCGGCGCCCCCGGGCAGCGCGACCAGGGCATGCGGCGTCAGCACGTTGATGTGGTTGCGGCTCATGGGGTCCGTGCCCTGCTCCCCGCTGAGCGGCAGGTGGGTGTAGATGGGGATTTCGATGTCCGTGTTCGGGTAGCCGGCCCGGGGCTGGTAACGGCCGTCCGCGCCCACGGTGCCGGGGATGATGCCGATGGCCGCCCCCCGCCGC
>NZ_RAWF01000286.1:0-12254 GCF_003612075.1 Corallococcus sp. CA041A | reverse complement strand
GGTGGGGGGCGCCTGTTGGGATTGATGCTCGGGCACGGCGACCTCTTCCGGCTGACGGGCGCGCTGCCGCACGCGGAGCTCACGCTCGCGCATCCCCGGAGCATGGTGGTGATGGCGGCGCGCGCGGCGGGCATCGAGCCGTTCGATACGCCGTACACGAACGTCGCAGACCGGATCGGCCTGGAGCAGCACTCGGCGCAAGGCCACGTCCACGGCTTCACGGGCAAGTGCTGCCTGCATCCGGATCAGCTCGACACCGTGAACCGTTGCATGACGCCCACGGCGTCGGAGCTGGCGTGGGCCCGGAAGGTGACGCAGGCGCAAGGGCAGGGGGCGCTGGCGACGCTGACGCGCAAGGTGCCGGGGCTCACGGCGTCCGGTGCGGGTGGCGCGGCGGAGACGGAGGGGATGGCTGTCGTTGACGGGGTGCTCGTGGGGCCTCCGCACCTGAAGGCAGCGCACCGGATGCTCGCGCTCTGTCCTCCGGCCGTGCTGGCCATGGAGGCGGAGCCTCGGGTGCGGGGACGCCGCGTGTCGCACGCGCTCCACCGCCCGCCCAGCCCGGACGACGTGCTGCCCAACCCGTACGAGATGACGGTGACGGCGGGGATGCGCGACCTGTGGGCCCAGTGCTTCTATTCACACGACCGGGTGGTGACGAGCGCGCCCTTCGCGGCCCGGCTGGGGCTGTCCGGTCCGGACGCTCCGCCCCTGCCGTTCATGATGGGCCTCTACCTGGCGTGCAGCATGTCGAGCACGCACGGCGCCATCTATCACCTGGGCTTCCGCGACGCGCGGCAGCTGGCGCCGCTGCGGGTGGGGGACACCTTCCGGCAGGAGATCCAGGTGCGCTCGGTGCGCAACACCGGAGACGGCAAGCGCGCCGTGGTGACGACCCACCGCCGCATGCTGCGCGTGGGGGACGACGTCCCCGTCTTCACGTTGGACAAGCTGGAGCTGTATCGGCGCCAGCCGGAGTCCTTTGGTCCGTCTCCTTCCGCGGCGATGCAGGGGTCGGAGGAGCTGGGGATGGCCACGGCCTTCCGGGATGCGCTCACGCGGCGGCTGGAGGACGTACCGCCGCGCGCCGCCCCCGCGACGTCATTCGAGGAGGGCGAGCTGCTGCTGCACGGCTTCGCGAGGCCGCTGGGCGTGACGGCGAACCTGGCGCTGTCGACGCAGCTGTTGGTGACGCACCCCATCCACCTGGACCATCACCGCTTCGACCTGGGGCATGGCCGGGGCGTGGTGGTGAGCGGAGGGCTGGTGGTGTCCATGACGCTCGCGGCGGCCGCGAGGGACCTGCATGAGGTCCTCTGGGAGGAATTGCTCGCGGCGGACAACCTGCGTCCCGTGGCGCCGACCCAGACGGTGGGGGCGCTCTCGTATGTCCTGTCGCGCAGGCCGGTGGAGGGCCAGGCGCACCTGGAGGAGCTGGTGGTCCGGACGCTCGGGGTGACGGACCTCACGCCGTCCGAGGAGCTGGCGGACACGGTCCTGCCCCGGGCGCTGTTCCACATCGTGGGGGAGCGGCCCTCCGCCTACGACGCGTTCTGCCGGGAGCACGGGCTCCAGGCGCTGGAGGGCCGCGTGGTGTGTGTGGCCACGCGGCGCCTCTTGCGACTCAAGGGCTGACCGGGGCTCCCCCGGCCTTCCCGAATCGGAGGGCCGGGGGAACGTGTGTCAGGACCGCGCTCAGTTGTTCTGGAGGGTGTCCATCGAGGGGCAGTAGGTCGCGTACCCGTGGCCGGAGACGGCGGCGCCGTTCTCGTAGGTGGCGTTCACGTCGAAAGCCACGAAGTGCTTCGCGGGAGGAGGCGTCCCGGCCTTGATGCAGCTGGGGCAGAGCGAGGCCGCCACGGGCGTGAAGGTGAGGCTCGTGTCGCTAGTGGCATACTCCTGCATGAGCGCGCCATCGAAGTCGAACAAGTACGATGCCGGTCCACCCGCCGTGGAGCCCGTCTGCGGGGTTGTGTCCACCGGTGCCTTCACCCATTCGAGAGTGGCGATCTGCGGCGGGAGTGGCCCTGTCGGCGACGGGCACTCATCCGTCTCGCCGTTGCTGAGTTCGAGCACCAGCCTCCACGGATCCGCGGCGGTCGTCGGCTCCACGTAGCCGAAGTAGGCGTGGTTCAGGGCCACCTGGTTCGCGTCCATCTGGGCCGTGACGGTGGTGTCCTGGCACGTGCCCTCGCAGGTGCCGAAGGGGTCGGTGCCTGCATCAGGAGTGGTGCCCGCGTCGGGAGTGGTGCCCGCGTCTGGCTCAGTGCCTGCGTCCGGTTCGGTGCCTGCGTCGGGTCCGTTGTTCAGGAGGCGGTCGATCGAGGGACAGTAGGTGGCGTACCCGTGGCCGGAGATGGCGCCGTTCTCGTAGGTGCCGTCCACATTGAAGGCCACGAAGTGCGACGTGGGAGGCGTCCCGGCCTTGACGCAGCTGGGGCAGAGCGAGGCCGCCACGGGCGTGAAGGTGAGGTTCGTGCTGTGAACGAAAGGAGGCCAGTCGAGGAGCGCGCCATCGAAGTCGACCAGGGTCGCGGTCGGTCCCCCCACCCCCGAGGAACCCGTCTCCGGAGTCGTGTCCACCGGCACAGTCACCGAGTAGACGTTGACGAGCTGCGGAGGGGTCGGCGAAGTCTCGGACGGGCACTCATTCGTCGATCCGTTGTTGATCTCGATCCACAGCGTCCACGGGTCCCCGGCGTTCGTCGGCTCTTCGTAGCCGAAGAAGGCGCGCGGCAGGACACGCTGGTTCCCGTCGATCTGAACCGTGACGGCGGTGTCCTTGCACGTGCCCTCGCAGGTGGTGAAGGGGTCGGTGCCCGCGTCGGGAGTGGTGCCCGCGTCGGGAGTGGTGCCCGCGTCGGGAGTGGTGCCCGCGTCCGGTTCAGTGCCCGCATCGAGCTCGGTGCCCGCGTCGGGAGTAGTACCCGCATCGGGCTCGGTGCCCGCATCCACCTCGGTGCCCGCGTCCACCTCGGTGCCCGCGTCCGGTTCAGTGCCCGCATCCACCTCGGTGCCCGCATCCACCTCGGTGCCCGCGTCCGGTTCAGTGCCCGCATCCACCTCGGTGCCCGCGTCGGGAGTGGTGCCCGCGTCCACTTCGGTGCCCGCGTCGGGAGTGGTGCCCGCGTCGACTTCAGTGCCCGCGTCGACCTCAGTGCCCGCGTCGACTTCAGTGCCCGCGTCGACCTCAGTGCCCGCGTCGACCTCAGTGCCCGCGTCGACTTCAGTGCCCGCGTCGACCTCAGTGCCCGCGTCGACTTCAGTGCCCGCGTCGAACTCGGCGCCAGCATCCAGCTCGGTGCCTGAGTCGGGCGGGGTGCCTGCATCGGGCCTGGTGCCCGCATCCGGCGGTGTATCGCCGTCATCGGAGCCACAAGCTGAAAGGGTAGGTACGACCGCGAGGGAGAATATCAACAGGGGGAGAATCGAGAGTCGCAGGGTCATGCCGCGGATTGTCACGGGTTCAGTGACGAGAAGCGAGGGGGCTTGGCCTTCTGCGTCACCGCCTCGTGGCGACAAGCCTGAATTGTCCCCAACCCGTGTTCCTCGTGCGGGGACCGGCGTCCGGCTGAAACCGTTTTCGCTCCTCGTGGGCCGCCACTATCCTGCGTGAACGAGCAGTCCGGCTCCGTGGCCGGCGGTGAGCCCTCCGCCAGCCGAATGCCGCCTACCCAGGAGATGACATGTCGAGCGAGTACCCCCAGGAGCAGTTGCTGGCGTTCGTCCAGGCCATGGCCAACGTGGCGGCGAGCGACGGCCGCATCACCGAGGAGGAGCGCCAGCAGCTCGACGAGGTGGTGCTGAACATTGGCCTGTCGCCCCGCGACCCGCAGGTCGCCGCCATCATCGAGGCGGAGTTCCAGAAGCCCGGCCGGCTCACCGACATCGTCAGCAAGATTGAAATCCGCGAACTGCGCGCCTCCCTGCTGCGCATGCTCGTCGAGGTGGCCTGTGCCGACGGAGAGCTCGCGGCCGAGGAGCGCGCGTCGGTGAAGGAGGCCGCCACCACCTTCGGTTACGACGCCTCGGTCGCCGACGAGCTCGTCAACTGGACGCTCGACTCCATCAAGCTCGATCAGCGCGAGCGCGACATCATGTCGAAGCTGCTCTGACGAGCCGCCCGCATTCCCAGTTCCTGTCGCCGCCGACCCCCGCGCGCTGTGGCTGCCGAAAAAACAGAGGCGCTCGGAGGTCGCGGCCATCCACGAGGTCCGCGACGTGCCCGGGACGCTCAACGGCTCCAGCGATGGGGGCTCCCGTGGACATCTCGAACACCGCCCCCGCCACGTCTCGATGCAGCTGCCGAGGGTGCGGCCAAAGCCCCTCCGGCGCATGCCCGCGACAAAGAATCGCTCGCCCACGACCCGGAGGCCGGAGACCGTGCGCAGCACACTCGGGCCGTCGTTGTCCAAAGTGAGCCGCTCCTCGCTCGAGCCCGCGACGTCGTTGCGAACCTTCAGCACGCCGTCATAGCCGAGGTAGACGGCACGTCCCGATCCTCCAACTCACGGGCGACGCCGGCAACGTAGAGAGAGCCGTCGTCCAGTGCGGCGCCGTAGTTGAAAAGAAAGGGGCACGTCGCGGGGGCTGCGTTCATGAAGCGTCTGATGCGGATGCTGGCGAGAAGTGGCGCCGCGTATGCCCCGCGATTGGAACCGATCAACATGCGTCATTCATCCGTCGAGGTAGCGTCGATGCGAGTGCGGCGAGCGTTGGCGTACTTGAACGAGGCGGGAAGAGTGCGAGCGAATCTGGAGCACCTTGGGCTTACGGCTCTGGCGGCCCGCGTCAGCAGCACTTCTTGTGTGTATGCTGTCGGCTCGCGATGCCCCCGAGAGCGGGTGTTTCCATGCGCTCATCGAAGGCAGGCAGCGCGTTGTCGTGCCTGGCGCACGAGGAGAAAACCATGAAGCGTATTGTCTCGACGGTCGTTGGATGCGTGCTGTTCCTGGCATGTAGTGTGCCCCCGGAAGAGAGCGGGGTGGAGCCTCTGGGAAGTCTGTCGTCCGCGTTGTGCAACACGTCGACCCAGTGCGGAACCGGTCAGGTGCTCCAGTGTTCGGGGAACATCTGTAGCTCCATTTCCGCGACTTCGATCACCTGTGATGGCATCACCGTCACCTGTAGTGGTAGCGGCGGCAGTGAATGTGTCATCAATGGTGTTGCGTACCCGCACGGTTCGGAAAACCCATCCAACCCTTGCCAGTGGTGCTACGCCAACATCAGCACGACGTCCTGGACCCACGCCCCCGACGGCGAGATCTCCACGTCGGTGTGCAAGGGGAGCGACCCCATCGGCACCTGTGGGCTCAACGAGTGCAGGGGGCGGCCCTGTGACCCGAACGGAGACTGGCAGGAATGTGTGGCGCGCTGCGCGAACGGGCAGATTTCCTGCGGCTTCGGTACCGGCGACAGCTGAAGCCGGCCCGGCGCTGGGCAATGTCGTGCACTCAATGCCGGCTGTACCCCCCGACGTCCACCGCTTCGCCGTTGTCCGCCACCACGCGCAGCCGGCTGAATCCCCAGACGTCGTCGGTGCGCACGGCCTTCACCTCCAGCCGGCCGTCCTGCCTGCTGCCGGAGAGGTTGATGGTCATGTTCGCCTGACCATCCTTGTTCATGAGGTTGAAAGAGCCGCTGAAGAAGCTGCTCGCGCTGATGGGCGCCCCCAGCAGCCTGACGACCCCGGGATGGTTCTCCACCCGGGAGATCGCCTCGGCGTAGGGGAGCTCGGACCGGATGCCGAGGCACATCAGGCCTCCGCTGCCGCAACACAGCAGCGGCAGGCCCAGCAGCCCCGCAAGCACCCACTTCGTGGTGGACGACATTCCCTGTTCCTGGCGGCGACGGGGCATGCGGTACGTCCTTTCCAGTGTGCGAGTCCTGTGGAACGCCTCCTAATGCTGCCCCAGGCCCGGCGAAAGTCGGGCTGGTCCGCGGAGGCCATGGGGGCACGCTTCCCTTTCCCAAACGCTGCTCGTCGGCGTGGTGGGTTGTGAGCTGGATGGTCACAGCCATCGGGCGGCGTGAAGCGGGTCCTTGCGCGAACAAACCTGACACAGGGTTGTCCGAAGCCGGGAGGATGCTCACGTCCATGCTCGACGGACTCTTCCGTCGAGCACCTGGAGGCCGAGCATGAAACGTCCCGTGGAAGTGGTGCAGGCGTACTTCGATGCGTGGAGCGCGAAGGATGAGTCGATGCTGCGGGACACGCTCGCGCCCGACGTGAGCTTCGTCGGCGCGCTCGGCAAGGCGGAGGGCGCGGAGGCCTGCGTGAAGGGGCTCGTCAACGGCATGTGGAAGGTGTCGCCCCAGGTGACCGTGCTTCACCGCTTCGTGGACGGCGACGACGTGATGACCTGGTTCGAAATCCATCCCTCGGGGCACGAGCCCGTGCCGGTGGCGAACTGGAGCCACGTCGAGAGCGGGCGCATCACCCGCATTCGCGTCACCTTCGATCCGCGCCCCTTGCTTGAGAAGCGCTGAGCCCGCGCTTCCCTGCTTGCCCCATGGGCAGATGCGCAAGGCCCGGGGCGCTCAAGCGCTCCGCGACGACCGTTTGAGACCGCCGTCAGCTCCGGGGGGCTCAAGCGCTCCGCGAGCAGTGGAATCTGTCCACTGCGCACTCCCTGCGTACTGACGGGCTGGGCCGGGTCGCGAACGCGCACCCTCACCCGCCCTGAATCAGTGGAACTCCTCGTCCAGGAGCGCCCAATGGGCATCCACCCAGTCACGGAGGTACTTCACCTCGTCCTCGAAGCCGAGGAGGTCCGTGCGCTGGTTCCATCGCGGGAAGTGGCGATAGGCCTCACCCCAGTGTGTTTCATCCTTCCGTGCCGCGCGGTCGACCTCGGCGGCATAGGTGGCGATGAGCCCCTGGACGACGTCCCGGTGGAGTGTGGTGTGGAGCAGCGTGTGGAGGCGCTCGCGGAGGGGGTGGCGGATGGCGGGGTCCTCCAAAATCCGGGCGAGCAGGAGGTTCTCCACCGTGAAGGAGGCACTCACGTCCGGGGCCTGTCGCGTGGTGTCCCAGTTCTGCCCGAAGCTCGCATCCAGGTCCCAGGGGATGTAGCGCCAGCGCCGCGCCTGCCCTTGCGCGCGGAAGTGGTAGGCGTTCTTCGTCACGGAGTCGGACAGCGCCGCCAGTCGCACCAGGATCCACCAGTCCTCGTAGTCCTCCACCTGCATCCAGGCGCCGCGCTCCGCGCGGAAGCGCTCCGCAGGGGTCCCCGCCACGAAGTCGGTGAGCTGCTCGATGCTCGCGTAGGCGCCGGCTCCCTCCTCGGGCTCGCCCTCCTTCTTTTCGTAGCCCAGATGCAGTGAGGCCTTGGGCCTGCCGGACGCGTCCCGCCGGGAGAAGTTGGCGTCGGGGCCCACGGCCTTGAAGAGCTCTCCCTGGACATCCATTCCCTGCGCGGAGAGCGAGTGACGGTCGACGTGGTCCGCCACCGTGTAGAGCCCGTGATAGCGCCCGTTCAGATAGACGACCGCGCTGAAGGTCTTCACCTGGAGGTGGTCGGGAGACATGAGGCCCCACAAGGTGAAGCCCAGCCTCGCGCGGAGGTATGAGTTGTCATTGAAGGAGCTGATCAACACCACCTTGCGCCGGCCAGAGAAGCCAGCCGCGAGCAGGGGCTCGTCGAAGGACTGCCCGTCGCGGAAGTCGAGCGTGAAGCTGCGCTTGGGGAAGTCCTTGGACGTCGCGCCGCGATACCGGGCCCGGGAGACGTAGCAGCGGCCGCGATAGAAGACGCGCGCCGCCTGGTAGTCGTCGTCATCCGGCAGGGAGTCCGCCACGTAGAGGTGGAGCACCGGCAGCCCATCCTCCTCGACGTAGCGGCGCGGATCCTGTCCCAGCGAGAGAGCGGCGTCTTCGCGGGCGGCGCCCTCCGTCCCGGTGCATTCGGGAACGGCGGACCCCCAGGGCCCCTGGGGCTGGCAGCCGGACGCGGCCACTCCCAGCGCCAGCACCAGCAGGGCCGTGGCGACGTGCGGGGACCCCCGCCTCGCTTGTCCCATTTCCTTCCTCCTCGCCACGAAGCGAGCCATGCGTTCGCCCCAATATGGCTCCCCAGGTGGCGGTGGGTCGTGTCCCCGGGGACGAGGCTCTTGTCGTCCCGCCATCACCTCAGCTCGGGCGCTCGGCCCGGCACGGGCTCAAGCGCTCCGTGACGCGATGAGCGCGAGGTTGCGCGGAGACAGGCGTGGATCGAAGAGCTGGAGGAACTCGACCTGGAAGCCCAGCTCCTCCAGGAGGAGCGCGCGATCGAGCAGGAGCACGACCTCCAGCGCCCGTGCGAAGCGGTCCCTCAGCAGATGGCAGAGCAGGAGGTCTCGCGTCTCGGCGCGAACAGACACCTCGAAGGCCTCCAACTCGGCGTCCGTCATGTTCGCATCGAGGCACAGTCGCTCCAGGCGGTCCCGCGCGTAGGCGGCGAAGCGTCCGGCATAGAGCGCCCGGGGCGCGTCTCCTGCCCTGACGAAGCCGCGCTCGGGAAAGCGTTGCCTCGACAGGAGATGGAACGCGAAGCGCCACGCGTACACCTGCTTCATCCGCGCGAACTCCACCTCGGTCTTGTGATGCCGTCCCCGCGTCGTCAGCGCCAGGGCATGCGGGGTGAAGGGCAGCGGATGGGCGCCTCCGAAGCGGGAGACGGGGAAGTCTCGCGGGGCCTCCAGCTTGTCGTAGCAGCAGCCGATGTTCAGGACGAAGCCCGCCCCCTGGCTCTTGCGGAGCTGCGTGAGGGCGAGCGGTCCGCAGGTGTGCAGACCGATGGAGGCCCGGTCCCGGCCGGAGAAGAGCGGATCGATTCGCGGTTGGGGCCCGTCCTCGACGGAGGCTTCGATGAAGCTCAGGGTGTCCTCACCCGGGGAGGGGGTTCTCCCCAGCCACCGCCGTCCCTTGTCCTGCAACGCGGCGTCCCGGTCGATGCTGTGGAAGGTCCACCCGAACGTCCGCGCACAGAGGCGGGCAAGATGTCCCATGCCGCCGCCAATATCGACCGCCTGCTGGATGAAGCGCGTCCTGGGCGCGAGCAGGGCGAGCACCCGCTCGAGCTCGTGGGTCTTCTTGACGCTGAGTCCCTGCGTCTGCGCGACCGTCAGCGGATGAGCGCCCTGGTGCCAGGGCAGCGCCGTCAGCTCCTGGAGCGCGCCCACCAGCGCGGCCAGTGACGGAGGCGGTGCGCCCACGAGCACTCCTTGGTCCAGCTGTCGCTCGCCCGCTTCATCGAGCGACCGGGCGTAGGCCAGCCAGTCCTCGGGAAAGGCGGCGCCGGACCCAGGCCAGCCCTGGAGGATGGAGCGGGACCAGAGAGGGGACCAGGGCCGGAGTTGGTGCGTGAGCGCCTCGAGTCGCGCCTGGAAGTCCATGTCCGCGCATCCTACCCGGGCTCCCACATGACACAGCGTCTCCGCACCACAGGTCGCTCTCCTCGGTCAACTACTTGAGGACCCGGAGGTGCTTGCCCACCTCGACATCCCGGCTGTCGCGGGCGAGTGAGCCAAGCAGTGGAATCTGTCCATTCAAGTCGTTGTGATAACAGGTCTTGGACAGCTCGATATCGCCCAGCCACATGTCGAATTGTCCCGCAGGCTCCATCCGCGGGCACGCCGCCCAGGGGCCGAAGCGCCGCGCGAATTCTTCGAGCAGCCGCTGCCGGACCCCGGCGGGAGCGTGCTCCCCTTTCGCATAAGCTCCGCGCCCCGTGCCCACCATGCCCGCTGACGCGTTCGCTCAACAGGTTCGGCAACACCTCACCTCGCTCCAGGCTTCAAGCGTGGCGCCTTCCGGCTGCCGGCAGAGGTGAGCTGGGTCGCGGGCGGAGAGGACTTCGAGTACCACTTCAAGGAGGGCAACGAGCTGGCCAGGTTGCGCGACAAGGAGTTCCGTCGCAGGCACATGTTCCAGCTCTGGGTTCTCATCCGCCCGGAGGACGGAGGGGAGCCCCTGGAGATCGGGCTCAGCACGGGCAAGGCCTCCAAGTTCAAGCATGGAGACAGGGTCCAGGTGCTCTACAACCCGAAGCAGCCCCGGCACGTGGTGCTGCCCGGGGAGAACCTGTGGGTGGGACTGATCATCCTGGGAGCCATCGGGCTCGTGGTCCTCGGTGCCCCCTTTCTTGTCGGTCTGTAGGGCCCCTTGCGCGCACAAACCTGACACCGGGTTGTCCATGCTCGACGGACTCCTCCTTCGAGCACAAGGATGCCCCCGCTCCCAGGAGTGAAGGTCTGCGTCGTGTATTGCGTCCTGGCAAGACGCGGCTGCGTTCGGTTGGCCCGCAAGCGAGGCCGCGCGGCTCGTCTCCCAGGCGTCAGCGTGTGGCATGAAAAGCGCAAAGTGCTGGCGGCAGTACTCCACGAGGAGCGATTCGGGCTGTCGCTGATTGTTGGCGGGCGGACCTGTGCGTTCCCGGGTGAGCAGGTGGAGGGCTTCCGCTTCTCCCTGCATTGCCATCGCGGTCGGAGACGGGGGTTCAGTGCTCCTGACGCGGTTCGGAGATTCGAGGGGGATGCATGACCGAAATGGAGCAGAGGGGGATGCGGCCGTGGGACGCGTCCACGTGGGACGTGAACCCTCAGTGGATTCACGCACTGGCGTGGGTACACGAACTGAGCGAGAGCCAGGGGCCACGGAAGTTGCTCTACGAGAAGGAACGGCTCGCAGCGCAAACTGAGCGCCTGCGCGGGTTGATCCAGGATTGGAAGGTGCTCTTCCGCGAAGGGCAGCGTCCGAAGAAGGCGCAATACTCGAAGATCGACAAGTTCATCCTGGAGTTGTCCCTGGCCCTCGAAAGGGTCGCCGCCGCGATGTTGAAGGGACAGCAGCGGCTGACCGATGTCCTCGCGCATGCACGGCGGGTCCGGAAGCGCGGCGATCTTCAGGCGGCGCTGTATCTGGACCATGGCGTCGAGGCGGACGTCGCCTACCTTCTCCAACTGGTGAAGCTCGAAAGAGATCGGGAGCGGCAACTGTATGAGGGCGGCTCCCGGCCGCGGCTCTGGGCGAGCCGGGGCCCCGGAGGCGCTCGGGATGACATCGCTCTCGCCGAGCGACGCAGCGACGCCCCCGCCGTCTGGCGAAGCATGGTGGACGTGGAGTTGGTCAATGCCATCGAGATGCTCGAGTACAAGCTGAAGCGCATCGAGGACGTGGATGGTTTCTGGACCGGCCTGGCCCGCGAGTGTGCCCGGTGGGCCGAGCCCCGCGAGACGCCGCAGGCGGAGTTGCGGGAACTGGCTCGCCAGCATCAGGCTCGGATGGGAGCCCTGGAGCGGCGAAAGCGAGACATCCTCCAGGAGTGGAGTCAGGCCAACCGTGAAAAGGTGGAGGCCAA
The DNA here is from genome assembly GCF_003612075.1 of Corallococcus sp. CA041A. Taxonomy (NCBI): domain Bacteria; kingdom Pseudomonadati; phylum Myxococcota; class Myxococcia; order Myxococcales; family Myxococcaceae; genus Corallococcus; species Corallococcus sp. CA041A. The sequence continues at coordinate 915 of NZ_RAWF01000286.1, read as the reverse complement.
GGCGCTGGGCGTGGAGAGGCAGAAGGAGGAGGCGCGCCGCGAGTTCGAGAAGCGTCGCGCCGCGCTCGAGGTGCGAATCGCACACGCGGACTCCGCTCCCAGCGCCCCTGGCCGGCGGTTCGCGGAGCAGTGGCTGATGGCCAAGGTCGGGAAGCCCGTCGACATGGCGCGCTTCGTGGATGCGGGGCGGGCGCAAGCCAGGAAGGAGCGTGATGCACTGGCGCGGGAGTGGACCCAAGCCCAGCGTCAACACCAGACGCGAATGGGAGCCCTGGAGCGGCGAAAGCGAGACATCCTCCAGGAGTGGAGTCAGGCCAACCGTGAAAAGGTAGAGGCGAAGGCGCTGGGCGTGGAGAAGCAGAAGGAGGAGGCGCGCCGCGAACTGGCGGCTCTGCGCACGCGATTCGAGGAGCGAATCGCGGAGGCCGAGACGCGGGTGGCTTACCCTCCCTTGCCAGACCTTCCTCTCGCGGCGATGAGGGCGAAGCTGGAGCTCGCGGGCTTCCTGCTGCTTCCCTTGCCGCTTCCCATGGGGGGCGTCTTCCCCTCTCGGGATTACTGTGTGCTGGAAGGACAGCTGAGCAAGCAGGCCCGCTTCGCCGCGCTGGTCCAACACGCGAACGCGTTGGTGCGCAAATACCGCTTCCTCGCTGCTTCCGAAGGCCGGCTGGTGCAGAGAGACCTTGGGTGCTTCTGCATCATGTTCGCCGAGGAGCCGACGAAGGATGGCCGGCACACGATCCACGTGCCCTTCTTCGGCATCTCCGGCGGAGGCAGTCATGGGTTCCGCGCGGACGACTACCTGCGGAAGCTGGGCGTGCCGGAGTTGACGGCGGACGAGCAGGGCCGCAAGGCGATGGGGGCGGCGGGGCTGCGGCTGGTGGGGCGCTTCTTCGCGCTGCGCGGGTTCTACGA
>NZ_RAWF01000285.1:0-12393 GCF_003612075.1 Corallococcus sp. CA041A | reverse complement strand
CCGTCCAGGTGCCCGAAGGGGAAGCTCCCCGTGCCGCTCGCGCCCCCGTACCCTGGAAGGGGGGTACGGGGGCGCGAGCGGCACGGGGAGCTTCCCCTTCGGGCACCTGGACGGAGGGCCGTGGCATCCGCCGGTGGGGCTGCCTGAGCCGGAGGATGTGGGGCACGCGGAGTTCATCCTCGGGGATTTGGAGCACCTGCTGCCGGAGCTACCGAAGGATGGCGTGCTGCTGGCCGCGCCCCGGTGGATGGCGGTGGGACAGACGCAGGACTCCCCTGCCCTGCGCCGGGCGGATATCTCCAGTGAAGAGGCCGGGGGCTTCGGCCTGTTCAACGCGGCGGCGCACGACGTGGGTGAAGACGATGATTGAGTTGCGCCTCCTGGGTGGGCTGGTGGCCCTGCTCTGTCTGTCGTGCGCTTCGGGTCCAAGGCAGTACGCGCAGACCACGGACTCCGCGACCAGTGCATGTCTGCGCAATCCCACCTGTTACACGCAGCCGGGGGATGAAGCGTTCCTGCCTTGGATGGACAAGGCCGTGAGGGCAGCGGCCACTGCGGGAGCCACGATGAAGCTCCTGGAGGCTGCGGACGTGGCCCGCATCGAGCACCTGTTGGTGGAGTGCGCGAAGGAAGCGGACTTCATCGTCAACGAACGTGAGTACGGCCAGGGGAAATACCCGAACGACAAGGAGTGCTTGCGCGTGGTGGGCTACGACAAGAACGGCGTTCCCATCCGACGGCAGGCCGAGCTTGGGACGATGAAGCATGACGTCGCCTTCGCATGCGTTCAGCGAGAGGTCCGCCGACTCTTTCCCGACAATGTCTCAATCGAGCCTCGCTACGGGACCTCCCCTACGTCAGGTGGCCCCACAATGACGAACATATGGAAGGGCTCGAAGAAGCCCGACATCGTCCTTCATGCCACTGGCCAGCCGCTCCAGATCCAATGCATTTTCGACCTCAAGTTCCCGTGCACGCTGAAAAGCAAGGGCGACCCCCTCTCCAACGACGGAACCCGTGAACAAATGTCCCGCTACGCGGAGTTGAGAGGAAAGTGCAAGCCCGCGATCATCACGCCCCAGTTTGGAGTCGTGCGTGAGTAAGTATCCGTTCCTGCAACACTTCGCCCCGACGCTCCCCCGGGTCCAACTGGTCCTGCGCATCGTGTTCTACCTGCCCCATGACCACGGAGTGCTGGCCCCAGTCCTGCGACGGGTCCTCGACACCTATCTCGGATTCATTGCTGCCGGTGGCGGAGCACTGACCTTCGGAGAGGATTCCGACGTCATTGAGGATGCCTTCCCGCTTGAGTCCGAGTTTTGGGAGGAAGCTCAACGCCACCTCACCAAGCCTCGATTCGAATACCTGGACGACATGGATCAAGACTCCTACTGGTTCCGAAGATTGACCAAGAGGGGTTTCGACACATGGGTCATCCTCAAGGGAGGTCATTCGGAGCCAGATGGCTACGAATTCAGTTTCGAGTCTCGGCTCCCATGGAGAGAACCCACTTCCGAGCACAGCGTTCTGAGCGTGAAGCTCCCGATAAGCTTCCTGGAGACTCAGGGGCCCGAGAAGGCCTTTGCACTGGCACGGTCCCTGGCGGAGCTTCTTCCGTTCTCCACGGGCCATGCCGGGCTGTCGCTCTCATTCACGCGCGGGAGGTCGAAGCTCCTTCCCCTTCTCAAGGAGCAGCTGTCCAGGCATCCCGGCTGGCACGTTCCACCTCCGCTGACGTGGGGCTTGGGACCGTGGATCGACGACGTGCACTGGCTGAACTTCCTGGGCCCTCCCCTGCTCGAAACCGTTGGCGGTATCCAGGCACTTCGCTCGCACCTGAGCCATCCGGAGACCACCGTCCAGGAGCTCACCGGAGGCCGTGCCCTGATCAGCTTGGGCCCCGAGCCGCTCGCGGGGGACACGAAACTGGGTGAGACACTGCCGGCGTATCGCGAACTGGCCCGGTTCCTGGAGCCCTGGCTCCTGCCCTTCCCCCACGTCAACACCTGGGACGGCTACACCGACGAGGAGGCCCGTCTCTGGTGGCGCCGCTTCCTGGAGGCCCCTCCCAAGAAAATCTACGACCCACGCGGCGGATGACCGCGCCGGATTTTTTCACGCATTGCCCCAGCACCCGGCGCACTGATAATCCGCAACCCGGAGTGTTCACGTCGAGCGGCAGGCCGACGGTCGTGGTCGCGCCAGCCCTCGCGGATCGGGGTTTCATCGATGCGGTCACAACGCGCTGTCTGGAGCAGGCTCCTGTTGTTCGCCGCGAGCCTGGGCCTTCTTTCCTGCGGCGGGAACGAGCGCCCGGCGGCATCCGAGGGCATCCGCACCACGCACGCCCGTCTCGCGACGGCACCGGCCTGGTACGCCACCCCGTCCATGGCGACGGCACGCGGGCAACACGCGGCCGTCCTGCTCCCCAACGGGAAGCTGCTCGTCGTCAACGGCGTCAACTCGTCCGGCTTCGTGGGCACGGCGGAGACCTACGATCCCGCCACCAGCACCTGGGCCTCCGCGGGCCCCTCCAGCCTCACGGGCAACGTCACCCTGGCCGTGCTCCTGCCCACGGGCCGGGTGCTGGTGCTGACGGATGGCTCGCAGGGGGGACGCCTCTATGATCCCATCGCCAACACCTGGGCCGCCACGGGCAACATGTCCACGACCCGCGCGCTCCCCACGGCCACGCTGCTGGCCACGGGACAGGTCCTCATCGCGGGCGGCACCGGCGGTGGCGGCGTCCGGCTCACGACCGCGGAGCTCTACGACCCCGCGACCAACACCTTCACCGCCACGGGCGCCATGACCGCGGGCCGCGGCGCGCACATGTCGACGCGGCTGCGTGACGGGCGGGTGTTCGCGGTGAGCGGCTTCAGCGGCAGCGGAGAGGTGCCCGGCGCCGACCTCTACGATCCGGCCAGCGGCACCTGGTCCGCCGCCGCGCCCCCGCTGGTGGCCCGCCACTACTCCACCAGCACCCTGCTTCCCGACGGCCGCGTGCTCGTCGCGGGTGGCTTCACCGCGAGCGGTGTCACGGCCCAGTCGGAGCTCTACGACCCGGCCGCCAACACCTGGACCGCGACCGGCAACCTCGCGTTCCCGCGCGCCAGCCACATGGCCACGTTGCTGCCCAATGGCCGCGTCCTCGTCACCGGCGGTTCCAACACGTCCAGGGCGGCGCAGATCGAATCGGAGATCTACGACCCCGCCACCGGCACCTGGACCGCCGCGGGCACGATGAACACCGCCCGCGAAAACCACACCGCGACGCTGCTGCCCTCGGGCAAGGTGTTCGTCACGGGCGGGTTCGCCCAGCTCCCCGGCCTGACGTTCTTCGCGCAGACGGAGGTCTACGACCCCGCCGCGAGCCAGTGGTCCCCGGCCGGCGCCATGGGCACGCCCCGGACGGATCCCATGGTGGCGCTGCTGCCTGGTGGCCAGGTGCTCGTCGCGGGAGGCCGTGGCGTCAGCTCCTCGGCGGCGGTGGAGGTGTATGACCGCGCGAGCAACAGCTGGAGCGCCGCGCCCGCGCTCGCCGTGCCCCGCGAGCGCGCGACCGCGACCGTCCTGCGCTCCGGCCAGGTGCTGGTCGCCGGTGGCCGCAACGCGGGCGTCTCGACGGCCTCCGCCCAACGCTACGACTCCACCACCGGAACCTGGCTGCCCACCGCCGACCTCCTCGGCACGAGGCACCTCCACTCCGCCACGCTCCTTCCGGATGGCCGGGTGTTCGTGTCCGGTGGCCAGCGCAACGCCGCGGTGCTCGCCTCCGCGGAGATCTACTCGCCCGACGCCAACACCTGGAGCGCGGCGGCGCCTCCCACTGTCGCGCGTGCAAGCCATGGCGCGGTGCTGCTCCACGACGGCAGGGTGCTCGTCGCTGGCGGCCATGACAACACCGGCGTGGAGACGGCTTCGGCGGAGCTGTACGACCCCGTCACGAACACCTGGGCCCCCGCGGCGAGCCTCAATGGTATCCGGGACGAGCTGACGCTGACGCTGCTGCCCTCGGGCCAGGTGCTGGCGGCGGGAGGACTCGTGGGCCTCACGTACCTCACGTCCGCGGAGCTGTACGACCCCGCCACGAACACCTGGACTCCGGTGGGCTCGCTCTCGCAGTCGCGCTATCACCACACCGCCACATTGCTGCCCTCCGGCAAGGTCCTGATCGCGGGCGGCCTGACCGACCTGGGCGCGTACGTCGACACCGCGGAGATCTTCGATCCCCAGCTGCGCATCTTCACGACCGTCGCGGACCCCACCACACGCGGAGGGCTGATCTCCACCGCCCTGCCTTCAGGCGAGGCCCTCCTCGTGGGAGGCGTGGGTGCGCCCGACGCGGAGCTGTTCAACGAGAACGGCGCCCAGCCCGCGTGGCGGCCCACGGTGACGAATCCGGTGGCCCTCGTCGCGGCCTGCCCCACCGTCCTGGAGGGCATGCTGTTCCGGGGCATCTCCGGAGGCAGCAGCGGCAGCTACTCGGACTCCCCCACCGACTTCCCCCTGGTGCGGCTCCGCGCCGCGGAAGGCGGGCGTCTCTGGACGCTTCCCTCCAGCAACACCTCGGCCACGCGCGCGACGGTGACCGTCCCCGCGGACGTGCCGGTGGGCACCTACGGGCTGACTGTCTTCGCCAACGCCATCTCCGGCGGGCGGATGGTGACCGTCGTCGCCAACCGTCCTCCGACGGCGGCGGACCAGACGGTCGTCGTTCCGAAGGACACGGTCACGGCGATCGCCCTGAGCGGCACGGATCCGGACCCCGGCCAGGTGTTGAGCTGGACCGCGGTCACCCAGCCGCAGCACGGCACGCTGGGCACCAGCGCGCAGGGGACGCTCGAGTACACCCCCAACCCCGGCTTCGTGGGCACCGACAGCTTCACCTACCGGGTCCGTGACTGCGCCGACGACAGCAACATCGCGACCGTGACCCTCAACGTGACGGACGACGCGGTGCCCCCCACCCTCACCTGCCCCGCGAACCTCACCGTGGAGGCGACGGATCCAGACGGCGCGCTCGTGACCTACGACCCCGCCGTGCTGGAGCCGGCGGGAGGGCTCCCGGTGAGCTACTCGCAGCCGTCGGGCTCGCTGTTCCCGATTGGCACCACGACGGTCACCGCGACCTCCACCGGCCTCACCTGTACGTTCCAGGTGACGGTGCAGGACACCACGGCGCCCACCCTCACCTGCCCCGCGGACATCACCGTGGCGCCGAACACGCAGGTGACGTTCACGCCCACGGCCACGGACGCGGTGACAGCCAATCCGACCGTGACGTCCTCGCCCGCGTCGGGCAGTGAGTTCCCGGCGGGAGCCACGCAGGTCACCGTCACCGCCACGGATGCGGCGGGCAACACCGCGCAGTGCACGTTCCAGGTCCGGGTCCAGGCGCAGGTCGTGGAGATCGCTGGCGGTGGCTGTAACAGCACCGGTGGCACCACGTCCGCGCTGGCGCTCCTCGCCGCCCTGGCGGCCTGGGGCTCGTCGCGTCGCCGTCAGAACCCGGCCCGGGGGAACTGAGACATGCGCTCCCTCTTTTCTCGAATGGACCTCCCCTTGCGTACGAAGGCTCAGAGCTGGGCGCTGGCCGCGCTGCTGGCCACCGCCGTCACCCCCGCCGCGTTCGGGCAGACCACCACGAGCCCGCTCGTCCCGCTGGACCTGGAGCGCCTGCGCTTCACGCCGGCGGCGACGGACTCGATGCTGGTGGACACCGGCCGCGTGCTCCCCGAGGGCGGCTACCGCCTGCTCCTCATGGTCAACTACGAGCGCGGCATCCTCCTGCTCCAGGGCAGTGACGGGCTGGAGCGCTCCATCCTCCACTACCGCACCGCGGGCTGGCTGGCCGGCGCGTGGTCGCCGGTGGACCGGTTGGAGTTCTCCGCGAAGCTGCCCGTCATCATCGCGCAGGGCGGTCACGGCGCGGAGCAGCTGGTGGGCGTGAGCGAGCCGGACTCGTTCGGCCTGGGCACGCCGGAGCTGGGCGTGCGCTACGAGCTGCTGCGGCGAGAGGAAGGCGCGCCGGTGTTCCTGGGCCTGGGCCTGGACATCGGGATTCCGGGAGGCACGGCGGACGCGTTCGGCCGTCAGGCGGGCTGGGCCGGGTTCCAGTTCGCGCCCCGCGTGTCCATCAGCCGCGAGGTGGGCCCCGTGGTGCTGGGCGCCAACGCGGGCATCCGGATCCGCTCGCGTGAAGTGGAGCCGGGCCGCGACGTGGGCACGGAGCTGGAGCAGGGCGTGGTGGTGGCCACGCGCGGCAAGGGGCTGCGCGCCGAAATCGCGCTCCAGGCCGCCGAGTCGCTCGTGGAGTCGGACCTGGCGCTGGAGTTGTTGGGCGGCGTGCGGCTGCCGGTGGGCGCGGGCTTCGAGGCGTTCGCGATTGGCGGGCACGGCTTCACGGACATCCCGGGCACGCCGTCGTTCCGGCTGGCCGCGGGCATCGCGTACGCGAACGAGCCCGAGCCCGTGGACCGGTGCCGCACCGGCCGCAGCCACACGCCGGAGCAGTGCCCGAACGAGGACGACGACGGCGACGGCGTGGCGAACAAGGACGACCGCTGCCCGCTGGAGGCCGGCTCCGCAGAGAACAACGGATGCCCGGACAAGGACTCGGACGGCGACGGCGTGGTGGACCGCGAGGACCAATGCCCGAACGAGGCCGGTCCCTCGTCCGAGCGCGGCTGCCCGGTGAAGGACACGGATGGCGACGGCGTGCCGGACAAGGACGATGCCTGCCCGAACCAGGCCGGTCCCGCGTCCGAGCGTGGCTGCCCCGTGAAGGACACGGATGGCGACGGCGTGCCGGACAAGGACGACGCCTGCCCGAACGAGGCCGGTCCCGCGTCCGAGCGTGGCTGCCCCGCGAAGGAACAGCCCAAGCCCGAGGAGCCCAAGCCCCAGCCCGAGGAGAAGCCCGCGGAGACGACGTCGCCGCTGGAGCACATCGTCCAGTTCCCGGTGAACCAGTCGGAGTTCCAGGAGAACGAGCAGCGGCAGCTGGATGACATCGCGGCCTACCTGAAGGCGAACCCGAAGCTGAACGTCCGGATTGAAGGCCACACGGACAACAGCGGTCCGGAAGAGGCCAACCGCACGCTGAGCCAGCAGCGCGCGAACCGTGTGCGCGCGTACCTCATCCAGAAGGGCATCGCGGGCTCGCGGCTGGAGGCGAAGGGCTTCGGCCCCGACCGTCCGCGCGTGTCCAACGAGACGCCGGAAGGCCGCAGCGCGAACCGCCGCGTGGAGTTCGTCCCCGTCACGGGGAGCTGACCGCGTCAACCTGACGCCGCTTCGTGTTCACCCACGAAGCGGCGCATGGATGTTTCAGTAAGACGGGCGTGGAGGCCTCCTCCACGCCCGTTTTGCGTCAGGCCTCTTCGGGGTGCAGCTGCACCAGCGCGGGCAGCTCCGCCGCGCGGTCGCGCAGCCGCGCCTTGGGCCGGATGGCCACCGGGACGCGGGAGGCCGCGAGCAGCTCCAGGTCGAACACGTTGTCGCCGAAGGCTGCGTAGAGCGGCCGGTTCGTCCGCAGCCGCAGGCTGTTCACCTTGCCAGGGCCGTAGGGCACGGGCTCGAAGACGGACGTCAGCAGCCGTCCGCCCTCCTCCTTCGGCGTGCACGCCACCACGAAGTCAGGCGTGATGCCCACCTCGCGCACCGCGGCCTCCACCACCGCGCGCGGCGATGCGCTGACCACGTAGCAGTCCACGCCCTGCCCCCGCGCCCACTCCACCACGCGGCGGGCTTCTGGATGGACGCGGCCGGCCACGCCCCGCCGGGCCACCACGTCGAGCGCGAAGCCGCGCATCTCCTCCGCGTGCCAGCCGGCGAAGATCCACGCCATCATCTCGTAGGTGTCCTTCTCCGGCAGCCGCCCGGCCTCGAACGCCTTGAACAGCGCATGCGCCAGCGTCACCGCGTCCGGATGCGACTCCACGCCATGGCGGGCACCCAACTGCTCCAGCGCCACGCGGGCCTCGGGGCGCACGCCGCCGTGCTCCAGCAGGGCCAGGAACAGGTCGTCCCCCACGTCCCCGCTCCACAGCGTGCCATCCCCATCGAAGGCCAGCACGCCATCCGGCGTCCGCTCCACCTCGCGACGGATGCGCTCCAGCGTCTCCTCGACCCGCTCAATCCTCATGGGCGGCATCCTCGCTGGCCGCACTGGCCGGTGTCACCCGTGGCCGCGAAGCCGGGAGGCGGGCTGTTCACCATCCCGGGGAACGGGGGTCTACTCTTCAGGGCATGGCACGAACCGAGAAAGAGAAGATGCTCGCGGGCGAGTTGTACGTCGCCGTGGACCCGCAGCTGACCGCCGAGCGGGGCCGCGCCCGCAAGCTCCTGCGCGCCTACAACCAGTCCACCGAGGACGAGCTGCCGCTGCGTGAAAGCCTGCTCGCCGAGTTGCTGGGCAAGGTGGGCGCCGGAACGTGGATCGAACCGCCGTTCCTCTGCGACTACGGCGAGCACATCCGGCTGGGCGAGCGCGTCTTCATGAACTTCCAGTGCGTCATCCTGGACTGCAACACGGTGACGATTGGCGACGACGTGTCCTTCGGCCCGGGCGTGCAGGTGTACGCGGCCACGCATCCGCTGGACCCGGATGAGCGCATCAAGGGCCCGGAGCTGGGCCGCGCCGTCACCATCGGTTCGAAGGTGTGGATTGGCGGCGGCTCCATCATCTGCCCGGGCGTCACCATCGGCGAGGGAACCACGATTGGCGCGGGCAGCGTGGTGACGCGGGACATTCCTCCGTACGTCTTCGCCGCCGGCAATCCCTGTCGCGTCATCCGGAACCTCCGGTAGCCCGGACTGTCATTGCGGCCCGGAATCGAGCAAGACACGAACCGAGGCGGAGGACTTCAGCCCACGGCCTGGTGGGTCTCGGTGACGCCCTGGTACTGGTAGGCGCCGCTGTCATACGGGGTGATGGCGTCGTCGGCCTTCTTGGTGCAGGCCGCGGCGGTGGGGTCGAAGGCCTGGAACTGGCCCTTGTCGTCCTTGAACTCCACCCACGCGTGGGCGCCCCGGTCCGTATCGCCGAAGACGACGCGCGCGTCCACGCCGGCCTGCTCGAAGCGCTGCTCGGCCTCGATGGCCATGTCCACGCAGACGCCGGACTTGGACGCGTCGAAGTTGCTGGAGTTCTTCATGGCGGCATCCCACGTCTTGCCGCCCGAGTAGTCGTACTTCCAGGACGTGGCCTCCTTCGCGATGTCCTGGGCCACCTGATCCGCGCTCTTGCCGGAGGACGGGCCCTTCGCACCCTGCGCCTGTGCAGGAGCGGGAGTCGGGGCCGGAGCAGGCTGGGGCTTCTGGGCCTGGGCCTTGGAAGGCTCGAAGCTGTCTCGCTGCCAGTTCTGCTGGAAGCTCTGCGAGCCAGTGGGCTTCGGGCCCTGGGCCTTCGCGCCCTCGCCCTTCAGCAGGGACTCCTTCGTCAGACCCAGCTCCTTCAGCAGCTTGGCGAACTCCTGGGGCTGCTTCGCGGAGTCCACCGTCTTCACGGGAGAGCCGTCGGCGTTGACGACCTTCACCACGACATTCCTCGGGGCCTGCGCGGCTTCGGGGGACACCTTCGCGCACGGGCTGGAGGACGGACGAGAGAGAGAGGAGATCGCCATGGGACAGGGCCTCGTGGAAACAGCGGGGATGCCTGTCCCATGAGCATGGCGTGTGCCAGCGCTCGTGCTTCCTGGGGTGAACGCCAAACCCCTGTGTTTCCAAGGCCCGTGGGCCTGTCCTCGTCAGCGAAGGCCCGCACCGCTGATGACAGCCGTGCGCGGGGTGATGTCCGGCGTCATCACCCCACCGGCTCGGAGGCGACGTCGGGCTCCGGTTCGTCCGGTCCCTCCACGGTGCGCTCCAGCGTGCGAGCGAGCGCGGCCCGGGCCTCCGCGGCCTCCTCGAAGGGCTCGTCGCTCCCGGCCCGCGCGTGGGCAGGCACCGTCGCATCCAGCTCCGCCGGGTGCAGGCGGAACCACTTCGCGACGAGCATCACCTCCTGGGCCTCCTGAGCGCGGAGGCCAATCGCCTCCGGCTCCGGCACGTCGAAGATGTCCCGCACGCGTGCGGCCAGCGCCGCCTGCTCCTCCGTCGTCCGGGGCGCGGGCACCTCCGCGCGGATCCGCCCCCGCCGCAGCACATACGTGCGGTCCTCCCCGCCGTGCCCGCGCACCGTGTAGACCAGCGACAGTCGCCGCAGCGTGCGCCCCAGCTCGACGATCCACGCCTGCACCTTCTCCAGCCGCTCCGCGCGATCCCTCAGCTCCGCCGCGTATTCGAACTGGAGCCGCCGCGCCGCCATCGCCATGCGCTCGCGCAGGATGACCAGCGGCCGGTCCGACTCGCCGTTGAGGAACGCCCGAGCCAGCGCGACCTGCGCCAGGTACTCCGCCGTCGTGCACCCGCCCGCGCACGGCGACAGGCACCGCGCCGTCTGCCCGCGCATGCATCGCGGGTCGTCCTTCAGGGGGAAGAGCTGGATCTGATCCGCCAGCCGCATGGGCGTCTCGGACGGGCAGTCGCGCAGCTCCAGCAGGTCGTTCACCGCGCGCACCACGTCCGCCATGGTGTGCCGGCCGTGGAAGGGCCCGAAGTACTCCGCACGCCCACCGCCACCGGGTTGGCCCACCACGCGCAGCCGGGGCACGGCCTCGCGCGTGAGCTGGAGGAAGCAGTGCGCGCGGTCGCGCTTGTGCTCCACGTTGTAGAGGGGCCGGTGGCTCTTGATCAGCCGGAACTCATGGAGCAGCGCCGCGAACTCGCTGGCCGTGTACTCCCACTCCACCTGGTGCGCCTGGGCGACGATCTCCCAGGCCTTCTCGCCCTCGTCCGCGCGGAAGTACGACAGGAGCCGCGTGCGCACCCGCACGGACTTGCCCACGTAGAGCAGCTCCCCGGCGGGACCGAAGAACCGGTACACGCCGGGCCGGTTCTCCGCGCTCGATCGGACGTGACTCAGGAGGGTGGCGACGCGCGGGTCCATGCGGCAGGTAGCACCGCAGGCTAACCCGCCACGTCCCGCCGCACCGCCGCCCGCGTGCGGCCCATCACAACCCGGCCGGAGGGCGGGCGGAGGGCCACCCGCCCGGACTTCAGCCCACGTCCTTCAACGTCGCGGCGCTGGCCAGGGCCTCGTCCTTGAGGTCCTTGGGCGTGGCGATGGCGGCCTTCAATTCGCGGTACGTCTGCGCGTAGCCGTTGCGCAGGATGCCCTCGCGCACGCGCTCCATCAGCCGCTGGTAGTGCCGCACGTTGTGCACGGACAGGAAGCGCGAGCCCAGGTGGTGCTTGCCGCGCATCAGGTGCTGCAGGTAGCCGCGCGTGTAGCGCTTGCACACGTAGCAGTCGCACTCGGGGTCGAGCGGCCCGTCATCCAACTGGTACACGGTGCGGGTGATGCGCACCAGCCCCTGGAACGTGTACGCGTAGCCCTGCTGCGCCATCTTCGTGGGGATGATGCAGTCGAACATGTCCACGCCGCGCAGCACCGCCTCCAGCAGGTCCGTGGGCGTGCCCACGCCCATCAGGTAGCGAGGCTTGTCCTGCGGCAGGGACGCGGTGGCGCGCTCGGTCATCGTGTCGCGCTCCACCTTCGTCTCGCCCACGGCCAGACCGCCGATGGCGAACCCGTCGAAGGGCAGCTGGGTGAGGAACGCGGCGCTCTCATCGCGCAAGGCCGGGTGGACGCCGCCCTGGACGATGCCGAACAGCGCCTGGCCCGTGGGCTTCGACTCCTTCGCGGCGAGGCTGCGCACGGCCCAGCGGTGGGTGCGCTCCATGGCCTCGCGGGTGCCGGCCTCGTCCGTGCGCGAGTCGATGCACACGTCCAGCACCATCATGATCTCCGAGTTGATCGCCTGCTGCATGGCGATGCTGGACTCGGGGCTGAGGAGCCGGCGGCTGTTGTCGTAGAAGCTGCGGAAGTGCGCGCCCTTCTCCGTGATGAGCCGGTCCTCCGGCAGGGAGAAGATTTGAAACCCGCCCGAGTCTGTCAGCACGGCGCCGTCCCAGCCCATGAAGGGGTGGATGCCGCCGAAGCGCTCGAACACCTCCGGGCCGGGCCGGAGCATCAGGTGGTAGGTGTTGGCGAGGAGGACCTTGGCCCCCGTCTCCTTCACCTCTTCCATGGCGAGGTGGCGGAAGCCGGCGTGGGTGGCCACCGGCATGAACATCGGCGTGGGGAAGGACCCCTTGCGGGTGTGGAGGATGCCCGTGCGGGCGCCGGTGGGGTCGGTATTCAGGAGTTCGAAGCGGACGGCCATTGGACGGGCCTTATACCCAGCCTGCCCGCCCGGGGGCACCCGCTTCCTGGGGACGCCCGCCTGGTCTCCTGGAGGCCGTCTCGCCCCTCCCCGCCCTCGGGAGGCCCCGGTTTCCCTACCC
>NZ_RAWF01000284.1:0-12450 GCF_003612075.1 Corallococcus sp. CA041A | reverse complement strand
GTGCCGGAGACCGGCGACACGCTGGAGCTGCTCGCCGACGACGGTTCGACGATTCCCCTGCTGCCCACCGCCCCGGAGCCCCTGCTGTGGGTCACGTCCGGCGGCGAGCTGCTCTGGCGGCAGAAGGGCACGGAGTCCCCATGGACGCCGAGCCCGTACGTGCTGGAGGACTTCGCCGCGCCCCAGGTGCGGCTGCGCGCCGCCAGCATGGGCTCGTGGTTGTTCTCTCCGCTGGGCGGTGAGTCCAGCTCCGTCTATTTCCGGCAGGAATGGCGCACCGGCGCCGAACCGCTGCCCGCAGGGACGCTGCGCCCCATCAGTCGCGGCGCGACGTGCGAGCCGTCCTTTCCGGATGTCTGTCCATGGACGGATGGCCTGCTCACCCCGGTGGACTTCTGGGAGAAGGAGACCGACCCCCGCTTCCACAACGTCGTCATCACCCTGCCCCAGCCGGCCCTGCCGCGCCGCGCGGTGGTGCGCGGGCTGTACTACCTGCAAGGCAGGGGCGGTAAGGATTGGCTCGTCCTGGAGGGCAGTGTTGACGGCGAACAGTGGCAATCCCTGGCGCGCGTCGTACTGCGGGACATGAGCCCGCTGGAGCAGTCCCTGCGCGATGCGACGTTCGGCCTCTACACCGAGCCTGCCGAGGGGGCATCTCCCTATGGGGACGGGATGCTCCGCCTGGGCGTCCAGGAGCCCGTCTTCCAGGACGTGCCCCTCTCCAGCACCGGGCCCGTGCGCTTCGTGCGGCTCTCCGTGGAATCTCTTGGCTACGACGGAACCTCCCCACCTGCTGAGTTCTATACCCTCTCTGAATTGTCCATCTTTGAATAGTCATTACGGATGACCATCCAACCCCCGGAAGTTGCTTGTCTGGGTGGAGCCTGGGAGTCCTGCCCAATCAAATAAATCAAGAAATAAAGGGCGAACCGTTCTTCACCTGCAGCACCGCTCATTCGTGCCCGAGGAGGGCCCCGATGATTGCGCTGACCTGGACGTATGGGCAGCTCCTCAAGGGATTGACGGAGCGGGTGCGCCGGGTGCTGCTGGTGCAGGTGCTCATCCTGGCGCCGAGCTTCGGGGTGCTGGAGCTGGACCCATGGGGTCCTTCGCACCGAGGGCTTTCCCTGACACGTCTGGCGCTGTGGGGCTGCGCCGTAGGGCTGTTGTGGGCCCTGCACCGGTATGCCTTCGGGCGCTCGCGGGTGGCTTCGTGGCAGCGCGTGGTGTGGGTGACGGCGCTCTGTTGGCTGGGGCAGTGGCTGGGCGGCTTCGTCGCGCTGGAGGCACTGCCGCGCTCGCTCCAGCAGTGGTCCGAGGCGCGATGGATCCACGTGGGCTTCACCGTGCTGTTCTTCTGGGCGGCGACCGCGCTGCTCTACCGGCTGGCCGCGCCCATGCCGGAGCCTGAAGCCGTTCCCGCCGCGCCCACGGGCCCCCAAGCCCCGTCCGGCAAGAAGCGCTTCACGCGCGCGGAGCGTCCAGCGGGAGCCTGAGCCTCGCGCGGCAGCCTCGGCCGTCCGTGCGGTTCTCCAGGCGAAGGCTGCCTCCGTGCGCTTCGGCGATCTGCCGGCTGAGCGCCAGGCCGATGCCACTGCCCTGGGGCTTGGTGGTGAAGAAGGGCACGAAGAGGTTCGCGGTGTCCGAGAGGCCGGGGCCCTCATCCTCCACCCAGACCTCCACCGCGCCCGGCGAGTGCACCGCCCAGGAAACCCAGACACCGCCCACGCCCTCTTCCGACAGGACCGCGTCCACGGCGTTGCGCACCAGGTTGATGAGCAGTTGCTCCAGCTGGTCTCCATCTCCGGACACGGTGAGGACGGGGCCAGGGCGCACGGCGACGGGGCGGCGCGGCTCCAGGGCCACCACTCGCCGCACCCAGGGCTCCACTTCGACGGGGCCCAGCGTGGGTGGAGGCAGGCGCGCGAGCCGCGCGTGGGCGGACATGAAGCGGGACAGCGCCTCCGCTCGGCGGGCGATGATGCCCAGGCCGTGACGGGTGTCCTCCTCCCAGTCCGCGGGGCGCGGCACCTGGGTGACGGTGTCTCGGAGGGCGTCCGCGATGGATTGGATGGGGGTGAGGGAGTTGTTGATCTCGTGGCTGAGCACGCGGACCAGCCGGCGCCAGGCTTCGCGCTCTTCTTCACGCAATGCCAGACGCAGGTCGGTGAGCACGACGAGTTGGTGGGGCTGGCCGCCTTCGCGGAAGGTGCCTCGCCACAGTTCGTAGGGGCCGCCGTCCTGCTGCGTGAAGACTCGCGTGAGGCGGCGGGGGGCGGGGCCTTCCAGCAGGTCGCTCCAGCCGAGGGCTTCGGCGCGCTGGCCCAACAACTGCGCGCGCGGCAGACCCACGAGCCGGGCGCCCGCGCGGTTCACCAGCTTGAGGGTGCCGGAGGCGTCGAAGGCGAGCACCGCGACGTCGATGGCCTCCATGATCTGGCCCAGCAGCGCGCCGGCCTCCATCGCGCCCAGCCGCTGTTCGCGCAGGGTGTCGCCCAGGGCGTTGACCTCCAGGAGCACCTCACCGAGCGGATCGCCCGCGCGCCCGCCCCTGCCCCGCACGGAGTAGTCCCCTTCGCGCAGGGCGGCCAGCAGGCCCGCGACGGTGTGCAGGGGGCGCACGACGCGCTCTCGGAGCGCCAGACAGGCTCCGGCGTGGATGCCCACCACCAGGACGGACAGCGTCCAACGCACCTTGGCGGTGAAGTCCCCCGTCCAGAGGAGCGCGAGCGTGACGAGGACCGCGGGCAGACCCGCGAGGACCGCGAGCCACATCACTCGAAGGTCGTACGGCACGCGTGCCGTGGGTTCGTGCGCATCCTGCGCGTGCTCCGTGATGCGCGGGTCGTGCGGCGCCGGAACCTGCCGCGCCTCCGAGTGCGCAGTGCCGCTCGGGGCGTTCGGCGATGGCGCCCCGCGCTCCTCCTCGTGCGTCGTAGCGCTCGGGCCTTGCGGCTCCGGGGAACCGCGTTTCACCTTGCGCCCTTGATGCCGTAGTACTGGAGCCGCCGGTAGAGCGCGCTGCGCGACAGGCCCAGCGCCTTCGCTGCTTCGCTCACGTTGCCGTCATGCCGGCCGAGGGCGCGCTCGATGAGGTAGCGCTCCACCTCCTCCAGCGTCATCTCCTCCAGGCGCGTGCTCCCTCCGCCCGGCGGGCCCATCCGCTTGAGCAGCAGGTCCTCCGCCTCCACGCGGTCCCCCACCGCCATCAGCAGCGCGCGCTCCACCGCGTGCTCCAGTTCGCGCACGTTGCCCGGCCACGGATACGCGATGAGCGCCTCCAGTGCTCCCGGTGCCAGGTGGATGTTGGGACGGCCGTAGCGCTGTCCCTGCGCCGCCAGGAAGTGCGTCGCGAGCAACGGGATGTCCTCGCGCCGCTCCCGCAGCGGCGGCAGCTGCACCTCCACCGTGTTGAGCCGGTAGAGCAGGTCCTCGCGGAAGCGGCCCTCCGCCGCCGCCCGGCCCAGGTCCACGTTCGTCGCGCTCACCACTCGCACGTCCACGCGCCGCGTCCGTGACGAGCCCACCGGGTGCAACTCCCCCGTCTGGAGCACCCGCAGCAACTTCGCCTGCTGCGTGAGCGGCATGTTCCCAATCTCATCCAGGAAGAGCGTGCCGCCGTCCGCCAGTTCGAAGCAGCCGATGCGGTCCGCCTTCGCATCCGTGAAGGCTCCCTTCACGTGACCGAAGAGCTCGCTCTCGAAGACGCCCTCGGACAGGCCGCCGGAGTTCACCGCGACGAAGGGCCGGTCCGCGCGAGTGCTCGCCGCGTGGAGGAGCCGCGCCACCACCTCCTTGCCCGTGCCGTGCTCCCCCGTCACCAACACCGGCGCGGACGACGGCGCCACCCGCTCGATGAGCCTGCGCACCGGCAGCATCGCCCGTGACTCGCCCACCAACGGAGAGCGTCCGCCCTGCTCGCGGCGCAGGTGCTGGTTCTCCTCCTCCAGCCTCCGTCCGCGCTTCAACGCCCGGGACAGCTCCAGCTGCGTGCGCAGCGTGGCCAGCAGGCGCGTGTTGTCCCAGGGCTTCTGCACGTAGTCGCGCGCGCCCAGGCGCATCGCCTCCACCGCGCCCTCCACGCTGCCCCACGCCGTCATCACCACCACGGGCAGCAGCGCGTCCCTCGCGCGCAGCTCGCCCAGCAGGTCCAGGCCCTCGCGCCCGGACGTGGTGTCGCGTGCGTAGTTGAGGTCCATCAACACCAGCTCCACGTCCTCCGCGTCCAGCGTGGCCTTCACGCCCGCGGGGGACTGCGCGCTCACCACCGTGTAGCCGTCGCGCTTGAGCAACAGCCGCAACGCCTCCAGCACGTCCGGCTGGTCGTCGGCCACGAGGATGCGGGTGGTACGCGGAGAGGAAGCGGTGGGTTCGGACACGGAGGACGCCACGGTGATGAACTGTGCCAGAAAGGAGGGAGGTCAGTCGGCCCGGAGCGCGATGATGGGGTCCACTCGCGTCGCCCGTCGAGCAGGCAGCCACGACGCCCCCAGCGCCACCCCCGTCAGCAGCAGCGCGACCCCGCCGAACGTCCACGGGTCGTCCACCGACACGCCATACAGCAGCGACCCCAACAGCCGCGCCAGTCCCAAGGACAGGCACAGCCCCACCGCCACGCCCGTGAGCGACAGCCGCAGGCCCTGCGCCAGCACCAGCCGCAGCACGTCGCCTCGCGCCGCGCCCAATGCCATGCGGATGCCCAGCTCCCGCGTGCGCTGCGTCACCGAGAAGGCGATGACGCCCGACAGCCCCAGCGCCGCGAGCAGCAGCGCGACGCCCGCGAACAGGCCCATCACCAGCGCGGACAACCGCCGGGGGCCCGTGGACTGGTCCATCCGCCGCGTGAGCGAGGACACGTCGAACAGCGGCAGGTCCGCGTCCACCGCGCGCACCTCCGCCTCCACCTGGGCGCGCAAGGCCTCCGGGTCCCCGGACTTCACGCGCACCGCCAGGCCCATGTACACGGACGGCAGCTGCGACAGCGAGTAGTACGCCGCCGGGCGCGCCGGCACGTCCAGGCCCCACTCGCGCAGGTCGTCCACGACGCCCACCACCGTGGTCCACTGCATGTCCTGGCCGTGCAACTTCAACCGCTGCCCCAGCGCGTCGCCCTTCGGCCAGAAGAGGTTCGCGAAGGAGCGGTTGATGACCACCGCCCAGGGCGCGTCCGGCCCATCCGAGTCCTCCAGCAACCGGCCCTGCCGCAGGTGGACGCGCAACGCGTGCAGGTAGCCGGGGGTGAGGGCGCGGAACTCCACCGCCTTCCACAGCTCGCCCGGCTGACGCGGACGCCCGTCGATGTCGAAGCTGTTGTCCATGGCGCCCCCCAGCGGGAGCACGTTCGTCAGCCCCGCGGACTCCACGCCCGGCAGCGCCTGGAGCCGGGGCAACAGGGCCTGCAGGAAGGCCGCCTGCTTCGGCCGGTCCGGGTACTGCACCTTCGGCAGCGCGAGCGCCCCGGTGAGCACGCCTTCGGACTCGAAGCCCGCGTCCACGCGCTGGAGCGCGAGGAAGCTCTTCACGAACAGGCCCGCGCCCACCAGCAACACCAGCGCGAGCGACACCTGCGCCACCACCAGCGCGGCGCGCAGCCGGCTCGTGCGGTGGCTTCCCGTGGCTCGTGCGCCTTCACGCATCGCCGCGTGCAGGTCCACGCGGCTGGCCTGGAGCGCGGGCACCAGCCCGAAGAGCACACCCGTGAGCACCGACACCGCCAACGTGAAGAGCACGGAGGCCACGTCCAGCTTCACGCCATGGGCCCGGGGCAGACCCTCGCCCACCGTGGCCACCAGCGCGTCCGTGCCCCACAGCGCCAGCAGCAGCCCCACCGCGCCCGCCACCAGCGACAACACCAGGCTCTCCGTGAGGAATTGCGCCACCAGCCGCATCCGGCCCGCTCCCAGCGCCGCGCGGATGGACACCTCGCGGCCTCGCGACACCGCCCTCGCGAGCAGCAGGTTGGCCACGCTGGAGCACGCCACCAGCAGCACGAAGCCCACCGCGCCCCAGAGCAGCCACAGCGTCTCGCGGACCCCGCCCACCACGTGGTCCTCCAGCGACTTCACGCTCATGGACCACCCCGCCTGCTTGTACTGGTCCACCAGGTCCGCCGAGCGCGCGTTGCCCATGCGCACCAGGTCCGCTCGCGCCGCGTCCAGCGTCACGCCTGGCTTGAGCCGCGCCATCACGCTCAGGAAGCGGTTGCCGCGCCGGGACTCCTCCTGCTGCTGCGGCGTGGGCGCGAAGGGCAACACGACCTCCGTGTCCTCCGGGTAGACGCCACCCGGAGGCAGCACGCCCACCACCGTGTGCGGCACACCGTCCAATCGCAGCTCACGCCCCAGCACCTCCGGGTCCCTCGCGAAGTGCGTGCGCCACGCGGCGTCCGTGAGCACGACGACCTTGTCCTGACCCGGCGTCTCCTCTTCTTGCGTGAAGCCCCGGCCCAGCACCGGCGAGACGCCCAGCGTGGGCAGGAACGACGCCGTGGCGATGACGACGCGCAGGCGCCGGGGCGACTCCGCACCGGTGAGCGTCATGTCGTCGGGCCGGAAGGCCGACAGCGACGTGAAGGCCTTCGTGTGCGTATTCAGGTCTCGATACTCGGGGATGGAGTTCGACACCTCTTTGAGACCGAAGGCGTCGAAGTTCGGGGCCAGCAACACCAGCCGCTCCGGCTGGGTGAACGGCGGCGGAGTGAGCAGCACGCCCTTCACCACGCTGAACACAGCGCTGTTCGCGCCGATGCCCAGGGCCAGTGTCAGCACCGCCACCGCCACGAAGCCAGGGGCGTTCTTCAGGGAGCGCCACGCGTAGCGCAAGTCACCGAGCAGGTGTTCCATGGCCGTGTCCCCGCTTCAGCGCAGCTGTTCGTCCTGCACGACGCGGCCGTCGAACAGGCTCACCGTGCGCGTGGCGATGCGCGCGTGCGCCGGGTCGTGCGTCACCATGCAGAGGGTGGAGCCCGCCTTGTGCAGGTCGGACAAGAGCTGCATCACCGCCTCGCCGTTCTTCGAGTCCAGGTTACCGGTGGGCTCGTCCGCCAGGAGGATGAGGGGGTCTCCCGCCACGGCGCGCGCCACCGCCACGCGCTGCTGCTGACCGCCGGACAGCTGCCCCGGCAGGTGCCGCGCCCGGTGCGCCATGCCCACGCGCTCCAGGGCCCGCTCCACGCGCTGCTTGCGGTCCTGCGCGGGCAGTCCCCGGTAGGTGAGCGGCAGCTCCACGTTCTCGAAGACGGTCAGGTCGCCGATGAGGTTGAAGCTCTGGAAGATGAAGCCGATGTGCTGGTTGCGCACCTTCGCCCGGTCCGTGGGCGACAGCTCCAGCACGCTCCGGCCATCCAGCAGGTAGCTGCCGCGCGTGGCGGTGTCGAGCAGCCCCAGCACCGCGAGCAGCGTGGACTTGCCAGAGCCGGACGGGCCGACAATGGCCACCCATTCGTTCTGACGGATGGTGAGCTGGATGTTGGAGAGGGCGTGCGTCTCCACCTCCTCCGTCTCGAACACCTTGGTGAGCCCATCGAGTTGGAGCAGCGCTTTGCCCGGCACCGCACCCGGGGCCACGGCCTTCGCATCGCGGTCGTTCGTCATCGTCGTCATCATCGCAGCCTCACGCGCTCCACCGCATCCCACGCGGTCATGTCCGACAGCACCACCTGATCGCCTTCTGAAAGTCCCTGCACGACCTCCACCGCGTTCACCGAGCCGCGGCCCAGCTTCACGGGGATGCGCACCGCCTCGTCGCCTCCGGGCAGCAGCCGGAAGAGCGCCAGCGTGCTCTCCGACTGGGCTCCCGCCGGACGGCCCACGGACAGCACGTCGTCCAGCCGCTCCAGCTCCACGGTGCCCTCCACGGTGAGGTCCGGACGGGCGCCCTTGGGCAGCGCGTCTGGCAGCGACACCTCCACGCGCACCGTGCCCTGGCTGGCCGCGGGGGCCACTCGCGCCACGGTGCCCTCCACCACGCCGTTGCGCGTGTCCACCTGCGCCTTCAGCCCCGGGAGGATGTCGCGCGCCTGCGTCTCCGCGATTCTCAGCTCCGCCTTGAGCCGCTCCGGCTTCACCACCTTGGCCAGGAGCACGCCGGGCGTCACCCACTGGCCCAGCTCCAGCGGCAGCTCCTGGAGCACGCCGTCCTCGCCCGCGAGCACCTTCATGGACTCCACCTGCTGACGGCGGAAGCGCGCCACGGCCTTCAGCCGCTCCACCTGCTCCTGCTGTGAAGCCAGACGCTGGCGCAGGCTCTGGGACATGACGTCCAGGCGCTGGCGCTCCAACTCCAGACGCTGGCCCGCCTCCTGCGCCTTCTCCTGCGCCTGGCGCGTCTCCAGGTCTCCGACGAAGGCCTTCTGGAAGAGCGTCGCGTTGGCCTGGGCGCGGCGGGTGGCGTCAGCGGACTCGGCGGTGAGGGCGGCCACGGCGGCCTGCTGGGACAGCCGCTGCGTCTGGAGCAGTTCGCGCAGCTCCAGGTAGTCGCCCTCGGCGCTCGCGAGCTGGCGTTCGGCCTCCAGGGCCTGGAGCTGCACGTCCGGGTTGGACAGCTCCATCAGGAGCGTGCCCGCGGTGACGGTGGCGCCGGGCTTCACGTGGATGCGCTCCACGCGGCCGGCGGTGTCGGCGGTGAGCCAGCGGATGGATTCGGGCACCAGCGAGCCGGTGCCCTTCACCTGGCGCACCAGCGGGCCGCGCTTCACCGTGTCCAGCCACACCGAGGCCTTGTCCACGGTGGGCGCGGCGGGGCGCAGCCGGGACAGGCCCACCGTCACCGTCACGAGCGCGGCGAGGCCCAGGGCGGCCAGGAGGTAGGGTTTGCGGCGGGGTGCTCGGGCCTTCGGGATGTCCACGCCCCGGGCCATAGCGAGCCGTGTGCCAGCGCTTCGAGCCGGGCCAAGTGCCCGGAAACACGAGGGTGGCGCAAGGGAGGCCGGCGGCGTTGACCGCTTGCGCGAAGGGCGCGTCCCAGGAACGGACACCGCGAAGAAGTGTGCTGAGGGTGAATAGAAACAGCGTCAGGCCGTCTGCTTGCTCGATTCAATTCCCACACAATTTCGAGGAACACCCCATGCGCTCCACCGCCCTGCGGACGCGCGCCGGCATCCTGCTGGCCGCCACCCTTCTGCCCTTGTCCGCCTTCGCCGATGCCCTGTACCTCCAGCTCACGGACGTGGGCAGCGAAGTGGACGCCAGCGGGCTGACCGCGAGCACCGTGGCGGAGCGCACGCGTTACGGCATCGAGGAGGCGCTGAAGAGCGCCACCACGGAAGCCATCCTGATGGACCCCCAGCACGAGGGTTCGCCCGACGTGACGGTGAGCGCGAAGGTGACGCGGGCCGGGGAGAAGTACCGGCTGACGTATCAACTGGCCACGACGCACGCGCCGGTGCGCACCAAGACGCTGTCGTACGACTTCGCCAATCCCAGCCTGAGCGACAAGGGCTCGGTGGTGATGGCGCAGGCGGTGCTGGCCGAGGCCCAGAAGCTGGAGGCCGCGAGCCAGGAGATGCCGGTGGCGACGGGCGAGGTGCCCGCCGCGGCGGACTCGGACTCGCTGGTGTCGGAGCGTTCGAGCAACGACGCGTCCCGTTATGAGGGCATGGCCGGGGACTCGATGGGGCGCGAGACGGAGAGCCCGCAGCTGCCTCCCCGGCGCGGTGGCCGGACGAACCTGGACCTGGGCCTGGCGTTGGGCTTCAACAGCCCGTCCGGCATCTTCGGCGGCGAGCTGGAGTACCGGGTGGCGCCCATCCTGGGGCTCAACCTGAGCGCCGGCACGGGCGCCTGGGGCTTCCGCGTGGGTCCAGTGGCGCGCCTGTATCCGCTGGGCGAGGTACGCACGAGCCCGTTCCTGGAGGCGGGCATGAGCTTCAACATGGGCACGACGTCGTCGACCCGGCTCACCATCGGCGACGAGTCCGAGGTGTACACGACGGAGAAGCTGTTCACGCCGGTGGCGACGCTGGCGGTGGGCATGCGTCAGTCGATGGGCCCCATGTACCTGGGCCTGCGCGCGGGCTGGGGCTTCCGCCTGCGTGAGGACAACTGGACCACGTCGGACGGCCGCGACCCGAACCTCTTCGACGCGCTCGATATCGGCACCAGCCAGCACGGCGGATTCCTGTGCAGCGTCACGCTGGGCATGTCGATCTTCTAGGCAGTGCTACGGGCGGGGCGCGGGAGCCGGTGAGCCCGCGTCCTGCCAGGAGCGCGGCAGGAACGGGGAGGGCCCGTCGCCCAGCGCTTCTGGAGACGCGGTTCCGGGCTCTCCGGGCGTGGCGGACACGCCGGCATCCCCGGGCTTCGTGACATCGGGCTGGCCGTCGAGGAGCCGCCGGAGGATCCGGCCGTCCCGGTGGATGGCGTAGCTCGCGCCGGAGTCCAGCGCGGGATGTGCGCGGCCACAGGCCTTCGGATCTTCATCGATGCGGATGAAGATGACGTCGCCCTGCCGGACGACGCGGTACTGCTGAGATTCCCAGCGGCTTCCACAGGACACGGTGGTGTCGTGCGGGGGGCGCAGGTCCCGGGCAGCGACGGTGAGTGCTCGCAGGGTGTCTCCATCCAATTCGTACACCGTTCCTTCGGTCCCCAGCGAGACAGCGGGTTGCGCGAAGAACGGCGGGAAGGTGATGGAGGGGTCCTCCTCGTGGTTCGAGGGCGACGGCGCGGCGGCTCTCATGCAGCCCGCCAGCACGAGCGAAGAGACCAGGATGGAATGGGTCCTTCGCACGGACATGCGCTCAGCGTATCCGGTCCCGGGTAGGCTCGCGCGCCATGCCGTCCTCCCTGCTTGAAGTGTTCCTGGACCATGCCCGTCACGAACCCTCTCGCCCGTTGCTCTCCTTCGAGGGGACCACGTACACGCGAGGACAGCTGGCGGAGCGGGTCACCGCGTTTGCTCGCGGACTCAAGGCCCGAGGACTGGCTGCTGGTGACCGCGTCGCGCTCTTCCTGGAGAACAGCGACGCGTTCGTCGTCACCTGGCTGGGTGTCCAGGCCGCTGGCTGCGTCGCCGTGCTCGTCAACACCGCGTACCGCCAGGTGGAGCTGGCCCACATCCTCTCCGACGCGGAGGTGAAGGTCTGCGTCACCGGCACCTCTGGCGCCTCGGAGCTCGCGCCGCTGCGTGACCAGCTCCCGTCCCTGCAATGGCTCATCACCGTGGAGCCGCCTTCCCCCGGGCTCCCCGCCTCCCTTCCCTCCGTGGCGTTCCAGGACGTGATCACACAGGGGGCCGCGTCCACCGCGTCCCTGCCCCTGCCTCGCGCGGAGGACCTCGCCGTGCTGGGCTACACGTCCGGCACCACCGGCCGCTCCAAGGGCGCCATGCTCCAGCACCGGCAGCTGCTCTCCAACGTGCGCGCCGTCACCGAAGCCTGGCGCTGGACCGACGCGGATCGGCTCCTGCTCACCCTTCCCCTCTTCCACACCCACGGCCTCATGGTGGGCCTCCACGGCACCCTCTTCACCGGCGCCAGCGCGGACCTGCGCCGCCGCTTCGTCGCTTCCGAAGCGCTCACCGCCCTGCATGACGATGCGTCCCTCACCCTCTTCTTCGGCGTGCCCACCATGTACGGCCGCCTCCTGGAGGAGTCCCGCCGCACCGGCGTGACGCCGCGCCGCTTGCGCCTGTGGGTCTCCGGCTCCGCCCCCTTGAGCCCCCAGCTGTGCCTGGACATCGAGGCTCGCTTCGGCGCCCGCATCCTGGAGCGCTACGGCATGACCGAAACGATCATGAACACCACCCAGCCCTACGACGGCGAACGCCGCCCCGGCACCGTGGGCATGCCCTTCCCCGGCCAGGAGGCCCGCGTCGTGGACGTGCGCTCCCGCCAGCCCCTGCCCCGCGGCGAAACAGGCGAAATCGAAGTCCGTGGCCCCCACGTCTTCACCGGCTACTGGCGCCGCCCGGACGCCACCGCCGAAGCCTTCGACGCCGAGGGCTGGTTCCGCACCGGCGACCTGGGCGAATGGGACCCGGACGGATTCCTGCGCATCACCGGCCGGGCCCGGGAGCTCATCATCAGCGGTGGCTTCAACATCTACCCCCGCGAAGTCGAAGAGGTCCTCACCGCGCACCCCGCCGTCGCCGAGGCCGCCGTCCTGGGCCTGCCCGACCCGGACTTCGGTGAGCAGGTCGTCGCCGTCATCGTCCCCCACCCCGGCGCCTCCACCGACGCCCAGGCCCTGGTGGACTGGTGCCGCGAACGGCTCGCTGCCTTCAAGAAGCCGCGCCGCGTCGTCTTCACCGACGCCCTGCCCCGCAACGCCCTCGGAAAGGTCCAGAAACACATCCTCAAGGAGCGCCTGGCCGGCTCCCAGGCCACATCCACCGCCACCTGACCAACAGAACGCACACCGTCCCCTGGCCGAACTGGCGCGCGGACCTACCTTCTCGGGCGAGAGAAAATGGAGCCACCGCCTGAAGTCCGACACCGCCCGCATCCCGTCC
>NZ_RAWF01000283.1:0-12505 GCF_003612075.1 Corallococcus sp. CA041A | reverse complement strand
GCCCACCCCGGCCCCCTCCGCTCCGGCGAAGCCCACGCGCACCGCGGACCCCCAGTACCTCATCCTGACCGGCGGCTCGCCCTTCCTGCGCGCCATCGGCTCCGTGCGCCGCCCGGACGGTGAAACCCTGCCGGGCTTCGCCAACCTGGCCGTGACCAAGATGTCCGCGGCCCCGCTGCCCACCGAGCCGGGCTCGTACGAGTTCCGCTTCCAGGCCAGCAACGGCACCGGCGACTTCAAGCTCGCGCAGCGCAGCGAGACCGGCGCCCCACGCAACGTGCGCGATTTCGAGATGGCGTCCTCGGGCGGCTTCCAGCTCTACCGCTTCACCATCCCCTGAAGCCCCTCACGGCGGCAGGAACCGCGACATCAACGCGAGCCCCGGCGCCTCCAGGGGCACGCGCCCCCGCAGCGCGGAGAACAGCGACCAGCCGTGGTCCGCGAGGATGACCACGGCCGCGTCCGCCGCGATGCTGAGCCCCATGAAGCCCACGTAGCCCCCCATCACCGACGAGCGCCACACCACGTCCTTCCCTCGCACCTGGGACACGTGCCATCCCAGGCCGCGCTGGAAGGACCCGGCCTTCACCCGGGGCGCCTGCATCCGGTACAGGGCCTTCGTGAAGGACGTCTCGCCCCGCCCCAGGTTCGTCTCCAGGAAGCGCATCACGTCCCCCACCGTGGAGTGCATCGCGCCGCCGCCCGGGAGCGCCGGGAAGGTCCACGGCGGCACGGGCTTGCCTTTCGCGGTGTGGCCCTGCAACAGGCGCGGGGCCAGCTCCTCCGTGACGCGCGCAGTGGTGTCCACGAGCCCCATGGGCTTGCAGAGCACGTCCCGCATCAGGTGCCCGTAGTTCAGCGCCATGCGCCGGGAGAGCGCGTGGCCGAGCACGCCCATGCCCAGGAAGGACTCGGACGACGGGTGCGGCGGTGGCTGCCGGGGGTGGTAGTTGCGCAGGAACTCGCCGAACAGGCTCGCGGAGTAGTGCCCGAACGGGTCGTCCGGATTCGCGGGCGCCGCGCCCAGGTTCGGCGGCAGGTGCGGCAACCCGGAGGTGTGCGTCGCCAGCTGCTCCAGCGTGATGCGCTGCGCGACCTCGTCGTTCAAGAGCGACGCGGGAATCATGTTCCCGAGGGGCTCGTCGAGCCGCACGTCCCCCCGCTCCGCCATCACCGACAGGAGCGCCGCAGTGAAGACCTCCGTGAGCGCCCCCAGGGAGAAGAGGGCGTCCGTGGCCGGAGGCGTCCCCTTGCCCCGGAGCCCCTCGACGTGCAGCGCGCCCCGCCACGTCATCGCCGCGCACACGGAGGCAGTCGGGTAGCCGCGCAGGTAGGACCGCAGCTCCGCGTGGAGGAGGTCGGAAGGGTTCGACATGGAGTGGCGCTTTACGGGCCCGCCGCCCGGTGAGGCAAGCCTTCCGGATGCGGTTCTGTCAGGCATCACCGTGCGAGGGCGTCCGCCCCCTGGAAGGCCCCCCTTTCGTCCCGACATGCCGCCCGCGTCCGCGCCCTCCAGCGCCCGCCGTGGCCGTGTCAGGCCCCGCGTGTGCTCGCGTCCACCTGGGCCCTTCCCCTGACGAAAGGCCACCCGGATGCCCGCTTCCCCTGTCGTGAAGGCAGTCCTGTTCGGTCGCAACCCGCACCAGCCGGATCCGTTCGACGTGGAGGCCGACGCGGCCGAAGCGCTGGGCGTGGACACGTATCAGGCGGACCTCTCCGCCCTGCTGTCGGGCGACGCGGCGAGGGCGCTCACGGGCGTGCCGGAGCGCGGCCACCTCCGGCTGCTGTACCGGGGCTGGATGCTCACGGAGGAGGAGTACACAGAGCTCGACGAAGCCGTGCGCGCCCTGGGACACCGGCTGGTGACGACGCCTGCGCAGTACGCCGCCGCGCACTACCTGCCCCACTGGTACCCGCGGCTGGCCGGCTACACCGCGCGCTCGGTCTGGACGGAGGGACCGGACGCGGCGGAGGCGTGGCGGTTGGCGCGGAAGCTGGGGCCTGCGCCGTACATCCTCAAGGACCACGTGAAGTCCGCGAAGGAGCGCTGGGCGGAGGCGTGCTTCGTGCCCGCGGACGCCACGCGCGAGGACTTCGAGCGCATCTGCCAGAACCTGCTCGACGAGCGCGGCGACCGCTTCGAGCGCGGCTTCGTGGTGCGCCGCTACCTGCCGCTCAAGGTCTACGGCCGGACGCCCGCGGGCCCCGCGCACCTGGAGTTCCGGCTGTTCTTCGGCGGCGGCCGGTTGATTGCCGCAGAGCCGTACCACGAGTTCGACGTGGAGGTGCCCGACTTCACCGCCTTCGAGTCGCTGGGCCGCCGCATCCCCTCTCCGTTCTTCGCGCTGGACGTGGCGATGCTGGAGGACGGCGGCTGGGCGGTGGTGGAGGTGAATGACGGCGGCGTCTCCGGACTGCCGCCCGGGTTGGATCCGCGCGACCTCTTCGCCGCGCTGCTCGATCCGCGTTAGCCCCCTCGGTGGGGAGGCAGGCTTCCTCCACGAGGAGCCGGTGCTACCGTGCGCGGCCATGAAGGACTCCGTCCGTGCACACCGGGGGCTGCGCAACCGCATCGCCGCCCTCCTCCTCGTGGGACTCACCGCGTGCGGCGGCTGCCAGAAGACGGACGCCGAGCGCGCCGCGAAGGAACGCGCGGAGATTGATCAACGGCTCCGTGACTCCGTCGCGCTCGTGCCCTACCGCGCGCTCAAGCTCACCGTGCGCGCGGACGGGGACCCCAAGGCCCCGGAGGAGGTGGCCATGCTCTGGAAGGCACTCGCCGAAACGCGCGCGCTGCCGGACAAGCCCATCACCGACGAAGCGACGCGCGCGGCGGCCCGCACGTACCTGGACCTGGGCATCGCCTTCTACAAGGCGCGCAAGACGCTCCAGACGCGCGACGAGGACGAGTTCCCCCTGCTGTGGAACCGGTGGGCCTCCGGCGAGTCCCTGCCCCTGCCGTCCTACGACGCGGGCCAGGAGCACGCCTTCCTCGCCGCGGTCCTGCTGGCGCTCGACGCCGCGGAGAAGTCCGACCGCATCCCCGCCACGGAGCTCGTCTTCTACGAACTGTCGCGCGCCAACCCCACCCCCACCTGGCCCGCGCCCCTGCGCGCCGCGGTGCAGGCGAGCCGGGGCGTCTCCTTCTGCCAGGCGGGCTACCACTACGCCGCCGAGGAGGAGTTGACCTCCTTCCTCACCGAAGCGGAGCGCCTGCCACCTGAAGCCTTCCCCGCCATCCAGCAGGGCACGCCCGCGCAGTCGCGGGAGGCGGTGCTCGCGGCCGGGCACTTCCTGCGCGCCTGGAACCGCATGGGCCTGAAGCGCGAACGCGCCGCCGAGGACGACATCGAGCAAGGGCTGCGCTCGCTCCAGACGCTGGGCGTGGAGAACGAGCTGACGTGGTGGGGCTGGGCCTTCATCCACACCCGGCGCGGACGCTACGAAGAGGCTGCGGCGTCCCTGGACAAGCTCGCGGCCAGCCCCTACCTGGAGGAGACAGAACGGCGCGAGGTGCACGACAACGCGGAGGCCCTGCGCAAGCACGGGGACAGCCTGCCGCTGTTCCAGCAGACCCGCGCGACGGTGCTCCTGGGCCGGACGCTGCTGGCGCGCGCAGGAGGCCTGGAGCACGTGCTCACCGTGCTGCTGGGCCCGGAGCGGGCGAAGCAGCTCTACGCCCCGCTCGTCTGGATGGACCGGGTGCGCCAGCGCACGGCGGCGCTCTCCGCCGAGCAGGTGGCCCAGGGCGCGGGCGAGACGCTCGACCGCGCGCGTGAAGCGGGCAACCGCGGCTGGAAGGCCCTCCAGGAGCGCCTGGACAAGACCACCGCCCAGGACACCCCTCCGTGATGCCAGGGTGAATCGCAGGACTCTTCCGGTATATTTCGTTTTCCAACTTAAACCCGGAGGAGTCTGATGAAGCGTCTCCTGTTCGTTGCGATGGCGGTGCTGGGCCTGCAGACGGTGGCGTGTGGCGGACCGATGGAGGCGGAGGAAGCGCTCCAGCCCCAGGAAGGCTCCGAGGTCACGGCCATGGCCGTCTGCACGGCGTCGTGTCCTGGCGGGACGTCGGTGTCCTGCTCGGGCAACCACTGCGAGGCCGTGGAGGGCCAGGCGGTGATGTGCGACGGCCAGTGGAAGAACTGTCCCTCGCCTACGACCGTGTCCTTCTTCTGCGAGTCGACGAACTCGGCCGTGAGCTGCACGGGCTTCAACGCCTACACGCTGCAACCCCTGAACTCCAAGGTGTGCGGCGGCGTTTCGTGCAATGGCGTGGACACGTACTGCCCGGCCTTCACCGACGCGCGCGAGTGCTTCTGAGTCGTCACGGAGCCGCCGCTTCGCCCAGCGCCTTCACGGGGTAGTGCCCCGGGGAGGCGCGGAAGCGGCGCTCCAACCCGCCGGGCTC
The DNA here is from genome assembly GCF_003612075.1 of Corallococcus sp. CA041A. NCBI lineage: Bacteria > Pseudomonadati > Myxococcota > Myxococcia > Myxococcales > Myxococcaceae > Corallococcus > Corallococcus sp. CA041A. The sequence goes on along the minus strand of NZ_RAWF01000283.1, from coordinate 8,094 downwards.
GAGCACGCCGCGTTCGAACAGGCCCAGCAGGAAGGCCTCGTACGTCCCCGCGCGTGAAGGGCCCGCGCGCTTCAGCTCCTCGTAGAGGACGAAGGCCAGGACGTGCAGGCCGTCATCGTGGCCGCGGAAGAACTCCGCCCCTGTGAGCGGACGGCCCTCCCTGTCGCGCAGCAGGCCCTCCCGCTCGCTGACGTAGACGTCGATGGCCTCCGCGCAGTCCTCCTCCGTCAGGCCGCGCGCCGTGGTGTAGCCGAACGCGGGGTCATGCTCGCGCACCAGCCGCTGGAAGTAGGGGTCCGCCTCCAGCGCGGACAACTTCGCGTCCAGTTCTCCCTCGCGCGTGAACGGCGGATGCAGCAGCTCATGCACCGCCGTCTTCACGGTGACGTCCGCGGGATAGGTCGCGTCCGTGAGGAAGTTCCACCCCGTCACCCGGATGCCGTGCGGCTTCGCGAACTTCAGGACGTGCGCGCTCAACGCCGCCACCTGGAGCTCCCTGCCCAGCACCGCTTCGTCCCAGCCCACCACGTCGTGCGGCGCCACCTTCGCCGCCAGCCCCGCGATGGCCTGTTCCACCTGAGGCAGGTACTCCGCCCGCCAGATGCGGGGGAACTCCACGCGCTCCAGGAACGCCAGCAGGACGCCCAGGTCCCCGCGCACGTCCTCCATCTCCGCGAAGCCGTCCTCCTTCCCATACGACGTGGCCAGGAAGTCCGCGCGCATCCGGCTCCACGCGGCATCGTCCGCCACCGTCGCCGCCAGGTCCTCCACCGTGGTGGCCTCCGTCACGGAGAAGACCAGCGTCAGGAACGGCCCCACCATCTTGCCGCCCTGCTTCGCCATTCGCTCGGTGAGGTGCGCGAGCGAGGCCTGCTCCCGCGCCCCCAGCAGCGAGGAGAAGCGCTGGAACTCCGCCGGATGGAAGCGCGTGTAGAACGCGTCGCCTCGCAGCAGGTTCAACAGGCACAGCGCGTCGTACGACTCCGACGGACGCAGCACCCACTGCGTGCGTCCGGAGTCCACGCGGCGCACGGCCAACTCCGGAGCCGCCGGGACGGGCCGGGAACCCGCGCAGGCGGTCCACATCAGCGCTGAACACAGGAGCGCCACGGCGCGGCGGAAGGAATGCGATGGCAGGGTCATGGCCAGGAGATAGGACCGCCCGCCCCCTGCCGTCTTGGACGAAACCTACCGCGTGGAACCGGATGCACGTCCCGCCAACCGCCGGTACTCCGCCGGGGTGAGGTGCAGACGCCGGCGGAACTCGCGCGTCAGGTGGCTCTGGTCGCAGTAGCCCGCGTCGAGCGCGATGTCGCCCAGGGGCCGCTCCGTCTCGCGCAGCGCCCTGCCCGCGCGCTCCAGCCGCGACCGGCGCAGGTACTCCGCCGGGCTGCACCGCCAGGCCTGGCGGAAGGCCCGCCCCAACCGCTGCGGGCTCACCCCCGCCTCCCGAGCCAACGCCGCGAGCGTGGGCGGCGGCCCGCGCACCGCGTCCAGCAACTCCCGGACGCGCCCCAGCCACGCCGGAGGGCCCGAAGTCCGCACCGGCGCCGACGCGCGCACCGCCTCCGCCAGCATCTCCAGCGTCAGCCCTTCGATGGCCAACGCCGCCACGTCATCCGCGCGCCGGAACTCCTGGTACACGCGCGCCCCCAGCGTGGCCAGCCGCACCGACGTCAGGTCCACCCGCGGATCCAACCGCGCGACGAGCGCGCTCCGCGACCGCCAGGACGCCTCCGAGAAGTCGATGTTGAAGGTGCGCGTGCGCACGTCCCGGATGCGCTGCGCGTGCTCCAGCCCGGGCGCCTGGAAGGCGACCGAGCTGGCCGTGCACTCCCGCGCGCGGCCCTCCACCACGTCCGTGAAGCCCCCCTCCAGCGTGAGCCGGAAGCCGGCGTTCCGGTGTCCATGGGAAGGCAACCGGACGCCCGGTGCATACGTGCTCTCCGTGAGCACGAGCCCCTCCACCTCCACTCGCTGAAGGGGCGTGCCCAGGTAACGGCCGAAGTCGAGGACGGGTGCGGAGGTCACACCCCCTTTTTGCATCGGCCAGGGGTCCCATTGCATCCCGGGACGCCGATTCACCCCTTCCGAGCGCCAGCCAGCCAGGCGGCGGCAACCCTCGAACGTTGGCCGTGCACGTTCCAAGTCCCCAGCTTTGCTCCAAAGCCATTCTTCCCATCCAAGGAGCCACACCTGATGAAAGCCATCTGCTGGCATGGCCACGGCGACGTCCGTTACGAGTCCGCCCCCGACCCGAAGATTGAAGACCCTCGCGACGCCATCATCCGCGTCACCCGCACCGCCATCTGCGGCTCCGACCTGCACCTGTTGGACGGCTACATGCCGACCATGAAGAGCGGTGACGTCCTGGGCCACGAGTTCATGGGCGAGGTGATGGAGATTGGCTCCGGCGTTACGAAGCTCAAGAAGGGCGACCGGGTCATCGTCCCCTTCAACATCGCGTGCGGCGAGTGCTTCTTCTGCCAGAAGACCCTCTTCTCCCTCTGTGACCGCTCCAACCGCAACGCGGAGATGGCCGCGAAGGTGATGGGCTATTCGCCCTCCGGCCTCTTCGGCTACTCGCACATGCTGGGCGGCTTCTCCGGCGGTCAGGCGGAGTACGTGCGCGTGCCTTACGCGGACGTCGGTCCCCTCAAGATTCCGGACGGCCTCACCGAGGATCAGGTCCTCTTCCTCACCGACATCTTCCCCACCGGCTACATGGCGGCGGAGAACTGCGAGATGGAGAAGGGCGACACCGTGGCCGTGTGGGGCTGCGGTCCCGTGGGCCAGTTCGCCATCCAGAGCGCGTGGATGTTCGGCGCGGGCCGGGTCATCGCCATCGACCACGTGCCGGAGCGCCTGGCGCTCGCGAAGTCCTGGGGCAAGGCGGAGACCATCGACTTCACGAAGCAGGACGTCTACGAGACCCTCAAGGAGATGATCCGCGGCCGCGGCCCGGATCGCTGCATCGACTCCGTGGGCGCCGAGGCCCACGGCACCGGCAGCCTGGACGCCGTCATCGACAAGGCGAAGGCGGCGGTGAAGCTGGCCACGGACCGGCCGCACGCGCTGCGCCAGGCCATCCACTGCTGCCGCAAGGGCGGCAGCCTCTCCGTGCCCGGCGTCTACGTGGGCTTCCTGGACAAGGTCCCCATGGGCGCCTTCGTCAACAAGGGCCTGACCATGAAGTCGGGCCAGACGCACACGCACCGCTACACCCGGCCGCTGCTGGAGAAGATCCAATCCGGCGCCATCGACCCCACGCGCCTCATCACCCACCGCGCCCGGCTGGCTGACGCACCCGCCCTCTACAAGAAGTTCCGCGACAAGGAGGACGGCTGCATCAAGGTCGTGATGACGCCGTAGCCCGTCAGGCCTGCCCCGTCAGCCGGTAGTACGCGTGCGGGCGGCGCCAGCGGATGAAGGCGCGCGCCAGCGCGTTCATGCCCCAATGGATGGGCACCGGATCCACGACGAAGCCCAGCTCGTCCTTGAACTGTTCGAGCTGGGCCGCTTCACGGGCATGCAGTCCGCCCACCAGCGTCCGGGCCCCGAGCCTGCGGCAGAGCTGCGCGAACTCGTAGATGAGGCCGGTGGAGATGTTCGTCGGCAGCGCCCATGTCGCGTAGTAGGCGCTGAAGCCATACGCGACACCGTCCACGATGTAGCCGTCCAGGTAGCCGCCCAGCTTGTCGTCCACCATCCCCGCCAGCACGCACCAGTGGTCGGACGCGAAGTACTGCCGCAGGCCCTTGAGGTACTCGTCCAGCGTGGGGATCTTCTTGTGCTGCGTGCGCGTCAGCGCGTCCCGCACCACGGGATGGCCCTGCTCCAAGAGCAGCGACGGCCCCGTGAGCTGGACGATGCGCACCGTGCGTTGGCACTTGCGCAGCTTGCTGCGCCGGTTCGAGTTCAGCCGGCTCATGTCATAGGTGTCCAGGTCCTTCAGCCGCACCACGGGCACCTTGCCGGTGGCGACGTTCGCCGTCTCCGGCGTCAGCGCCGCGCGGTAGCCCCAGGCCAGCGGCGTGGGCGGCGTGGCCTCGTCCGGCGTCAGCCGCGCCAGCAGGTGCACCGGCTGGAAGAAGCCGGGCGCCCCCGACTGCTCCCAGTAATGCCCCCGGTGGGAGATGACGCGAACGCCCTCTTCTCGCCGGCGCTCGGCGAGCTCCCGCTCCGTGAGACACGTGAAGCGGGCCTCCGCGACATCGCGGAGCTGGGGAAGTGACAGGACCATGGGAACCCCTCAGGCACACAAGAACGTCAGGAACGGGGCGCGCGGTAGGCGGGGAAGAAGTCCTCGCCCGCGTGCCCCTGGGACAGCTGTGCGTATGCCTCCGGGTCGCAGATGAGGTCGTGCGTGTAGAATTGGGACATCGCGTTGGCGAAGCCGCGCTTGAACCGCTCGATGCCGTCACCCGGCCGGACGCCGCCACCCAGGTGGACGGAGGCATCCAGCTTCTCCGCCAGCTCCACCATCACCGGGAACTCGTTCTTCGCCGGTGAGTGCACCAGGTACGCGTCCGCCGTGCCGCCAATGAAGTTGTGCAGGAGCCCGTCGCTCAGCACCACCAGCGCGGAGGAGGCCACCGCCCCGTCCGGCGCGCGCGTCGTCACCAGCCACGCGAAGGGGCAGGTGAAGACCTCCTCGAACCAGTCCTCGCTGAAGTAGTACCGCTCCCCGGCCTGGTTGCGGTCCATGGTCTGCCGGTAGATGGACTTGAGCGCCTCGCGCTGCTCCTGCGTGGAGTCCTTCACCGGCACCGCCGCGCTGACGTAGCCGCGCCGGGCGTTGCGCCGGATGTCCGCGCCGTGGTCGCTGCGGAACTTCACCGGCAGCTTCGGGTCGATGAGACACACCTCCGTGCGCAGCCGGCCGCCCGCGAAGCAGTACGGCCCGCCAATGCGGTCGCGCAGGAAGATGCTGACCAGCTCCGTGCCCCGCCAGTCGATTCCGTCCACTGGCACCTCGGAGAGCCCGTTCAACTCCGCCCCGGGAAACCCATACGGAGAAACCGCGTCCCGGTAGTGCGTCCCTTCGATGGGCCGCACGATGAGCGGCACCCGGAGGGCCCGCCCCTCCCCATCCTCCACGATGAGGCTGTGCGTCACCCCTTCCGCGCGCAGGTGCTGCTCGGAGCGGAAGTAGTCAGACGAAACAGCGCGTTGGCCTCCGTCAGGGACGAGGACGGCTCTCCACGGTGCCACTGGATTCATGGGTTCCCCCCCGGGCGGAAACGAGCGGGCCCGACAACGCCCGAGACAGCCTGAGGGTATGTGAATGGATCCGGGGTCCGTCACCGCCCCCCGGGGTGCAGCGCGGATGTCCTGATTCCAGCGCTTCGCGCCACTCCAGCCCCCCAGGGCAGGGCATGTGTCACCTCGCCAGCGAGGCGTAGCGTCTTCCAGACATTTGGCATTGTTCGGGCTTACGCTCGCACGCTTCCTTCGGAAGATTGCCCGCCCATGAAACACGTCCTGTTATTGGCCGCGGTGTCTTGCCTGAGCGCATGCGCCTGGGGCCCGGGAATGCAGATGGACGAGGATGCCTTCCGGGAGCGCTACGCGGGAAAGGCAGATGCCGGCGCGGACGGCGCCTACGAAATCCTCCCCATCGATGCGTCCCTCCTCAGCCACCAGATGGAGGAGCGCCGGCAGGCGCGGCCCGCGCCCCTGGTGGATCCGCTGGCGCGGGTGGCCACGGACTATGACTACCGGGTGACGCCACACGACGTGCTGAGCGTCATCGTGTGGGACCACCCGGAGCTCACCATCCCCGCCGGCGAGTTCCGCCCCGCGGAGGCCGTAGGCAATCCCGTGGCGGCGGACGGGACCATGTTCTACCCCCACGTGGGCAACCTCCCCGTGGCGGGCAAGACGCTGCGGGAGATCCGGGAGCTGCTCACGCAGCGGCTGGCGAACGTCATCGAGAAGCCCCAGCTGGACGTGCGCGTGGTGGGCTTCCGCGGCCAGAAGGTCCAGGTGACGGGCGAGGTCGTGGCCCCCGGCACACTGCCCGTCACCGACGTGCCCCTGCGCGTGCAGGACGCCATCGCCCAGGCGAAGGGCTTCTCCACGGAGGCGGACCTGCGCGCCGTCACCCTCAGCCGGGGCGGCACCACCTTCACGCTCGACCTGCAGGCCCTCTACGAACAGGGGGACGTGAGCCAGAACTGGCTGCTCCAGGACGGCGACATCGTCAACGTGGCGGACCGCAGCCGCAACAAGGTCTTCGTGCTGGGCGAGGTCCGAAAACCGTCCTCGCGCGTGATGGTGAAGGGACGGATGACGCTGGCGGAAGCCATTGGCGACACCGAGGGCTTCGACCCGCTCACCTCCAACCCGGGCCGCGTGTATGTCATCCGCGGCAGCTTCGAGCGGCCCTACATCTTCAAGCTGGACGCGAAGTCGCCGGACGCGCTGCTGCTGGCGACTCAGTTCCAATTACAACCTCGCGACGTCATCTTCGTCTCCGCGCACGACTTGACGCGCTGGAATCGCATCATCCAGCAAATCCAGCCAACAGTTCAGCTGCTCTGGCAGGCAGTGGATATCGGAGACAGAACCATCATCATCGACAACCCATGACGAGCACCCCCGAACGCGTGACGCCGCCCCGCCCAGGCCCCGGCACGCAGGATGATGAGTTGGGATTGGGCAGGTATCTGGCCATCCTGGGGGAGCGCCGCGGCACCATCGCGGCGTCCGTCGCCCTGGCCCTGGCCCTGGGCGGGCTGTACCTGCTCACCACGACGCCGGTGTACCGGGCCAATGCCATCCTGCGCATCGAGCAGAAGAGCAGCAGCCTGGGACAGCTGGACGAGCTGATTCCAGACGTGCCCAGCCAGGCGGCCCCTGAGATGGAGGTCCTGGGCTCCAGGGCCCTCCTGGGGCGCGTGGCGGACGCGCTGCACCTGGGCGTGAGCGTGGAGCCCCGCTACTTCCCGGTGGTGGGCGCGGCCCATGCCCGGGCGCACACGGGCCCGGACCTGGCGGCGGTGCCGTGGTGGGGCGGGGCCTCGTACGCCTGGGGCGGGGAGACGCTCCAGGTGGAGCGGCTGAACGTGCCCGCGGAGTGGGAGGACCTGCCGCTCACGCTCGTGGCGAAGGCGGACGGCGCGTACACGCTGTGGGGCCCGGAGGGCCGCGTCGTGCTCAACGGCACCGTGGGCACCGGCGCCCAGACGGAAGCGCGCGCGCCGCACGAGGTGGAGCTGTTCGTCACCGAGCTGCACGCCCGGCCTGGGACGCGCTTCCAGGTGATGCGCCGCTCGAAGCTCGCGGTGGTGGAGGAGCTGCAGCGCACGCTGCGAATGGGGGAGAAGGGCGCCGGCACGGGCGTGCTCAACCTGACCCTGGACGGGCCCGACCCGGTGCTGGTCACCACCACGCTCCAGTCCATCGCGGACACGTACGTGCGCTCCAACGTGGAGCGCCGCAGCGACGACGCGGGCCGCACGCTGTCGTTCCTGGACAGCCAGCTGCCCGGCCTGCGCCAGGGCCTGGAGCAGGCGGAGGCCGCGCTGCGCGACTACCGCGCCGGCAAGGGCGGCGTGGACCTGGGGCTGGAGGTGCAGGCCGTCCTCAACCGGAGCGCGGACCTGGACAAGGACATCTCCACGCTCGCGATGGAGCGCTCGGAGCTGCGCCAGCGCTTCACCGAGCACCATCCGCTGCTCCTGGCCACGGAGCGCAAGCTGGCGCGCCTGCGCACGGAGCGCACCGCGCTGGACACCCGGCTCAAGGGCATCCCGGACGCGGAGCGGGTGTCCGCCCAGCTCACGCGCGACGTGAAGGTGGCCAACGAGCTGTACCTCCAGCTGAACAACAAGGCCCAGGAGTACCGGGTGCTCAAGTCGAGCACCATCACCAACGCGCGCATCATCGACGTGCCCGTGGTGACGCGCCTGCCCGTGCGCCCAGCGAAGCCGGACGTGTTCGCGGTCAGCATCGTGCTGGGGCTGGCGTTCGGCGTCGCGCTGGCCTTCGCGAGCAAGTCACTGCACCCGGGCGTCACCGACCCCGCGGCCCTGGAGTCCGCGCTCGCGGTGCCCGTCCTCGCCAGCGTCCCCACCGGCCCCCGCCGCG
>NZ_RAWF01000282.1:0-12672 GCF_003612075.1 Corallococcus sp. CA041A | reverse complement strand
CGCCAAGCCCGCCCCGAAGCGTCGCTAGGGGACACAGCCGGGCTGGCTCCGGACAAGCACCTCAAGGGGAATATGGCCTCGCCGAGGGGATTGCATTATCCCTCGGCTCCCCTATGCGCACCTTTCGCAGCGGCCTGACCGCGCTCGCCCTCGTCGCCGGCCTCACCGGCTGCCCCCGGCCCTCCTCCGTCGTCGCGCCCCACGTGCTTGAGTCCGCCGCGGAGCGGGCCGGCCAGGCTGACGCGGAGGCGCGCACGCTCGCGTTCGCGGGCTTCCACGCGTACCTCGTCGCGGGCGATGTGAAGCTCGCCCAGCAGCGCTTCGACGCCGCCGTGCAGAAGGACCCTGGCGACCCGTACGCCCTGCAGGGACAGGTGCTGCTGGCCCGGCGCAATGGCCAGTCCGACCGCGCGCTCGCCGCGTCGCTGGAGCTGGTGAAGCGCGCGCCCCGCCACCCGGTGGCCGTCATCGCCGCGCGCTACGTGCTGGACCGCGTGGGCACCTCCCGCGCGGAGGACGACAACATCCTCAAGGGCGTGGACGCCGCGCTCACCGCGGGCGCCCGGGGTGAGACGGCCTACCTGCTGCGCGCCGCGCGCCTGTCGGTGGCGAGCCTGCGCGCGGACACGGACACCCAGGCCCAGACGCTCAAGGACCTGGGCGGCGCGGGCGAGGCCACGCTGGTGGGGCCCTTCTCTCCCTTCCATGTGCTGGCCATCGACGAGCCCATCGCGCCGGAGAAGGACGGCTCCTTCGCGGGCCCCTTCACGGGCGCGTACGGCCCGCTGACGGCGCGCACGCTGCGCTCGCCGGACGGCCGGCTGGACCTGGGCGGCGAGCCCGGCCACGGGGACATGTACGCGCTGGGCATCGACGCGGAGGTGGCGCAGGCCGGCGTTTACGTGCTGCGCACGGTGAGCCAGACGTCGCACCGCGTGCTGATGGACGGCGCACCCGTGCTGGAGCGCCGCGACTGGGCGCGCACCGCGTCCACGGTGAGCGTGCGAGCGATGGAGCTCCCCGCCGGCAAGCACCGCTTCGTGGTGAAGATGTCCCGCGACAACACGCAGGGCGGCCTCTCCTTCGCGCTGCTGAAGGCGGACGGAAGCCCCTCCGGCGCGCGCCTCACCGCCGCCACCGGGCCCGCGCCGCGCTGGAACGCGAGCGCCCCGGGCGAGGTGGAGGCCCCGGACATGTACCCGGGCGCGGAGGACGTGGCCCAGGCGCTCCAGGGCGAGGCTGGCGAGACGCTGAGCAACTTCCTGGCGGTGCGCGACGGCCTGGCGCGAGACCTGGACGGCACGCACCGGCTGATGGCGAAGCTGGAGGCGACGACGCCCGCACTGCTCACCCTGCGCGCGGAGCAGGCCGCGCAGGACCGCGGCATCCCGTCCAAGGTGGCGCGAGGCCGGGCCACGCGAGACCTGGAGGCGGCGCTGGCGAAGGACCCGGGCAACGTGGCCGCGCTGCTCTTGCGCGCGGACCTCTTCCTGGATGACGGCCAGCCGGCCACCGCGCTGGACACGCTGAAGACGGCGCGTGACGCGGTGAAGCCCGCGGGCTTCCCGGTGCACATCCTCCAGGCCCGCGCCGCGCTGGCGCTGGACGTGGACGCGCAGGCGGAGGTGGCCCTGGCCTCGGCGCTGGAGGCCCAGCCGGGCCTGTGCGAGGCGCTGGGGTTGCAGTCCTCGCTGGCGCGCCGTCGCGACGCGGTGACCCGCACCGACGAGCTGGTGAAGGCCCAGGAGGGCTGCCCCGGCGCGGACGCGCGGCGGGTGGACCACCTGCGCACGCGCGGCGATCTGGACGGCGCGGCCAAGGGCTACACGCAGCTGCTCTCGCAGGACCCGGACAACCTCACCACCGCCGCGGCGCTCTCCGGCGTCTACGTGAGCCAGCGCCGCTACGACGACGCGGCGAAGGTGCTCCAGACGCTGGCCGCCGTGTGGCCGCGCAACGCGGAAATCCTCAAGCGGCTGGCGGACGTGCGCGAGTACGCGGGCCAGGGCGCGGAGGCGCTGAAGCTGCGCGAGCAGGCGCTCAAGCTGGACGGCACGGACCTGTCGCTGCGCCGCGCGGTGGAGCGCGCCAAGACGGGCAAGGAGGTGCTGGCGGCGTACGCCATCGACGGCAAGGAGGCGCTGAAGGCCTACGAGGCGGCGCCCGTCACCGGCGGCAGCGCGGCGGCGTACGTGCTGGACGCGGCGGCGGTGCAGGTCTACCCGGACGGCTCCATCGTCAACCGCATCCACACCATCCAGAAGGCGCTGGAGCAGTCGGGCGTGCAGGAGATCGCGGAGGCGAACATCCCCCGCGGCGCCCAGGTGCTGGCGCTGCGCACGCTCAAGGCGGACGGCCGCGTGCTGGAGCCGGAGAACATCGAGGGCAAGGACACCATGAGCCTGCCCGGCGTGCAGGTCGGTGACTCCGTGGAGGTGGAGTACCTGCTGCCCGAAAGCGACCGCGGCCCCGCGCAGCCGGGCTTCACCGCGTCCGCGTTCTACTTCCAGATCGCCAACCAGCCGAACGCGTGGAGCACGTACACCGTGGTCGCGCCCAAGGGCAGCGGCATGAAGGTGGACGCGCACGGCATGAAGGCGCCGCCGCCGGAGGTGAAGGGCGACGTGGAGGTGTTCCACTACGACGCGCGCCGCGTGCCGCCGTTCATCCCGGAGCCGGACGCGCCGCCCTCTGGCAACGAGTACCTGCCCTTCGTGATGGTGGGCGCGGGCGAGACGGGCAACGACGGCCTGGCGCGCGTGTATGGCGACGCGTTCCAGGACCGGTGGATCCGCACCTCGGAGGTGGAGGCGTTCGCGCGCCAGGCCACGGAGGGCAAGAAGGGCCTGGAGGCGGTGAAGGCGCTGCACTCCGCGGTGATGAAGCGCTTCTCCGGCCGCGACGCGAGCCTGGCGCAGTCCGCGGCCTCCACCGTGGCGCAGGACCGCGGCAGCCGGCTCACCGTGATGAAGGCGGGCCTGGAGACGCTGGGCATCCCGTCGCGCGTCGCGGCGATCCGCACCTTCAACACCGACCCGTCGCCGTACCTCTTCCCGGCGGACGCGCTGCTGCCCTACGCGGCGCTGCGCGTGGAGGTGCCGGGTGAGCAGCCGGTGTGGCTGGACACGTCCGTACGCTACGGCCCCTTCGGCGAATTGCCGGAGACCGCCACGGGCGAGCGCGAGGCGTACCTGCTGCCGGAGCCGGGCAAGCCCCTGCAGAAGGTGAAGACGCCGCCGCTCAAGCCGCGCACGGGCAAGGACGTGAAGCTCACGCTGGAGCTGGGCGCGGACGGCAGCCTCAAGGGCCAGGGCGAGGAGGTCTACTCCGGCTTCGAGGCCGCTCAAATCGCCGAGGCCTTCGAGCAGCTCTCCGCGGAGAGCCGCAACCAGGCGCTGCAGGGCGCGGTGGCGCGCTACTTCGGCGGCGCGGAGCTGTCGTCCGTGAAGCTGGAGCACGAGGAGGCCGTGGGCGCGCCCTTCGTGCTGCGCTACGCGTTCACCGTGCCGCGCTTCGGGCGCATGGAGGGCGACAGCCGCATGGCGCTGGGCCCCCTCACCTTCCCCGCCCTGCTGGGCCGGCGCTACGTGCAGCTGTCCACGCGCACCACGCCGCTCTACATCGACGACACGGAGGCCAGCCGCACCAACGTCTCGGTCACCCTGCCCCAGGGCTGGAAGCTCAGCGACCCGCAGACGGGCCTGAAGGTGGACAGCCAGTTCGGCCACTACACCCGGTCGGAGAAGCAGGACGGACGCACGCTCAGCATCTCGGAGTCCTTCAACCTGCCCCGCGCCCGCGTCAGCCCGGCGGAGTACGAGAAGTTCTCCGGCTTCGCCGGTGACGTGGACCTGCTCCAGGTGCGCGAGCTGTTCCTCGTGAAGCAGTAGTCCTCGAGCCGCTTCCGCGCACCCGTCAGGGGTGCGCGGAGCCGGGCCCGGCCGCCTAGGGCTGCTGGAAGATGGCGACGGTGGGCGTGCCGTCCTCGCTGATGTAGCCGCGATACATGCCGCTGGAGTTGAAGGGCATGGCCACGTGGCCCTGGCGGTCCATGGCGATGACGCCGCCCTCGCCGCCGGCCTTCACCAGCACATCGTTGATGACGTAGCTGGCGGCCTCCGGCAGCGGGAGGTCCTGGTACTCGACGCGGGCGCAGATGTCGCGCGCCACCGTGTAGCGGATGAAGAACTCGCCGTGGCCCGTGGCGGAGACGGCGCAGCGCTCATCCGCGTAGGTGCCCGCGCCGATGATGGGCGCGTCCCCCACCCGGCCGAAGCGCTTGTTGGTCATGCCGCCCGTGGACGTGCCCGCCGCGAGGTTGCCTTCCATGTCCAACGCCACCGCGCCCACCGTGCCGAACTTGTGGTCTCCCGTGATGGGATCCACGCCCGGCGTCAGCGATGAGCCGGGCTGCGGCTGCGAGGGCGTCGCGGGCGTCGCGCCTTGCGTGGGCAGCTGCGCCGGTGATGACGGCTGCGCGGGCGTCGCGGGCTGGCCCGGCTGCGGCGCCGACGCGGGCGGCTGCGCGGGCGTCAGCGGCTGTCCGGGCGTTGCGGGCGATGCGCCTTGTGCGGGCGGCTGGCCCGGTGCGGAGGGCTGTGCGGGCGACAGGCCCTGCGTGGACGGCTGACCCTGTTCCGCGGGCGGTGCCCCCTTCGCCTTCTCCTGCTCCAGCGCGCGCTGGAGGCCCTGCCAGCGCTCCTCCGTGTAGAAGTACTTCGCGTCCACCAGGGGCATGCCCTGCGACTGCGCGAAGGCCTCCGCCCCGTCGCCCACCATCATCACGTGCGGCGACTTCTCCATCACCAGCCGAGCCAGGTCGATGGGGTTCTGGATGTGGTGCACACCGGCCACCGCGCCGGCCATGCGCGTCTTGCCGTCCATCACCGCCGCGTCCAGTTCGTTCACGCCGTCGTGGTTGAACACCGCGCCCTTGCCGGCGTTGAAGTACGGCGAGTCCTCCATCACGCGGATGGCCGCCGTCACCGCGTCCATGCTGCGGCCGCCCTTCGCAAGCACCGCGTGCCCCGCCTGGAGCGCTTGCGTGAGCGCGGCGCGCATCGCGGCCTCGCGCTCCGGGGTCAGGTTCTCGCGCGAAATCACGCCCGCGCCGCCATGGATGACCAGCCCCCACTTCGGCTTCACGCGCGGCGGCTCGTCCGTGCGCAAGGCCGCCTCGTCGCGCGCGGCGCCCGCCTGCGACGACGTGGCGCAGCCCAGCGGGGCCAGCAGCAGCGCGGTGCTCGCGAGCAGGCCGCGGTGCATCCGTGAAGAAAACGAGGGGGACATGCCGTGCGCCTCCAAAAGGGGGCCCGCGTTCAGGCGGACTGCCTTTGTCGTAAAGCCGTTCCCCCAAGGCGTCCAGCGCCGCCGCATGCCGCGCCGCACCAGCCCGCGAGAAGGCATCACCCCAGGCGCCTGCCTGTCCGCCTGCCCTCCGCTTCCCCTCCCGGAAGGGCATGACCACTGTGCAGGTTCGGGTTGTAGGGCATGCCCAGACATCGCGACATCGGGAGGACGGGGCAATGAAGAAGCTGAAGGGGATGCGAGTGGCCGTGCTGGCGGCGGATGGCTTCGAGCAGGTGGAGCTGACGCGGCCGGTGAAGCGCCTGGAGCGAGAAGGCGCACGCGTCACCGTGGTGTCCCTTCACAAGGGCCGCATCCGGGGCATGAACCTGCTGGTACCCGGCCGCAAGGTGCGCGTGGACGCCACGCTGCGCGACGTGAAGGCCGCGGACTTCGACGCGCTGCTCCTGCCCGGCGGCTTCATGAACCCGGACTTCCTCCGGCAGAGCGCCCTGGCGCTGGACTTCGTGAAGGACGCGGACCTGTTGGACATGCCCATCGCGGTCATCTGTCACGGGCCGTGGCTGCTCGCATCGGCGGGACTGCTGGAAGGCCGCCACCTGACGTCCTGGCCGGGCATCCGCAACGACATGGAGAACGCGGGCGCGCACTGGACGGACGAACCCGTGGTGCGCGACAGCAACTGGGTGTCCAGCCGGGGGCCACACGACCTGCTCGCCTTCGAGCACGCGATGGTGGAGCTCTTCGCGGAGCGCATGTCGCCCGCCATCGCCCGCCGCGCCACGGCGGAAGCCGCGCCGCGCTGGCCCCGCTGGCTCGCGGGTGGGCTCGCCGCCGCGGCCACGCTGGGCCTGGTCGCACGCGGTCGTAAAGCCCTGGTCTAGAGACGAGGGCTCACATCCAACCCAGCTGGAGCCGCGCCACGTCCGACATGCGGCTCTGGTCCCACTGCGGTTCCCACACCAGCTCCACGTGGGCTTCCTTCACGCCGGGCAGCGAGGACACCTTGGAGCGCACGTCCTCCACCAGCACCTGCCCCATGCCGCAGCCGGGCGCCGTCAGCGTCATCTCGATGTCCACGCGCTGCCCGCCCTCATCCATCGGCGTGGCCTTGCACGTGTACACCAGGCCCAGCTCCACGATGTTCACCGGGATCTCCGGGTCGTAGACCGTGCGGAGCTGCTCCCAGACCTGCTCCTCGTGGAACTCGCCGGGCGTGACGCTCTCCTCGGGCGTCTTCGCCTTGGCGGCGTACTCCTCGCCCAGCACGTCCGCGTTCTTCTCGTCGATGCGGAACAGCTGGCCGTACGGGTCCTGCACCGTGACGTTGCCGCCCAGCGTCTGCACCACCGTCAACTCCGAGCCCGCCGGCAGCAACACCTTGTCCCCGCTGGGGATGAGCATCGCGTCCACGTCGCGCTCGATGACCGTCATCGCGCCTCGCATGACCCCTCCCTACTCCGTCGACACCGACGTGGAGCGGCCGTCCAGCGCCGCGTTCAGCGTGTGCCACGCCAGGCTCGCGCACTTCACCCGGGCCGGGAACTCGCTCACGCCCGACAGCACCGCGAGCTTGCCCAGCGACTCCACGTCCACCTTGTCCGGCCCTTCGGTCACCAGCGTGTGCACGCGCTCGAAGAGCGCGTGCGCCTCTTCCCGTGTCTTGTCCTTCACCGCGCCCGTCATCAGCGACGCGGACGCCTTGGAGATGGCGCACCCCTGGCCCTGGAAGCCGATGTCGCGGATGACGCCGTCCTCCAGCTTGAGCGTCACGGAGAGCTGGTCGCCGCACAGCGGGTTGTAGCCCTCCGCCGCGCAGGTGGCGCCCTCCACCACCCGGAAGTTGCGCGGGCGCTTGGAGTGCTCCAGCACCACCTCCTGGTACAGGTCCTTGAGGTCCGAGCTCACGCGAACACCTCCTTCACCTTGTGCAGGCCCTTCACCAGCGCGTCCACGTCCTCACGCGTGTTGTAGAGCGCCAGCGACGCTCTCGCCGTGGCCGCCACCCCGAAGCGCTGCATCAGCGGCTGGGCGCAGTGGTGCCCCGTGCGGATGCAGATGCCCTCCTGGTCCAGGATGGTGCCCACGTCGTGCGGGTGGACGTCCTCCAGCGTGAAGGACAGCACGCCCGTCTTGTGCGGCGCCGTGCCCACCAGCTTGAGGCCCGGAATCGACTGGAGCGCGTCCGTCGCGTACGCGAGCAGCCACTGGTCGTGCTGGGACACGTTCTCCATGCCCACGGCTTCCAGGTACCGGATGGCCGCGGCCAGCCCCACCGCGCCCGCCATGTCCGGCGTGCCCGCCTCGAAGCGGTGCGGCACGCGGTTGTAGACGGTCTTCTCCATCGTCACGGAGAGGATCATGTCCCCACCGCCCTGGTACGGCGGCAGCGACTCCAGCATGGCCAGCTTGCCGTACAGCACGCCGATGCCCGTGGGCCCGAAGAGCTTGTGTCCGCTGAAGGCGTAGAAGTCACAGCCCAGGTCCTGCACGTCCACCGGGAAGTGCGTCACCGACTGCGCCCCGTCCACCAGCACCGGGATGTTCTTCGCGTGCGCCTTGGCCACCAGCTCCTTGATGGGGTTCACGGAGCCCAGCGCGTTGGACACGTGCGTGATGGCCAGCAGGCGCGTCTTCTCCGTGAGCAGCGCGTCCACGGTGTCCATGCGCAGCTCGCCGCGCTCGTCCACGGGAATCACGCGCAGCTTCGCTCCCGCCGCGTCGCACACCATCTGCCAGGGCACGATGTTGGAGTGGTGCTCCATGGCGGAGATGAGCACCTCGTCGCCCGGGCCCACGTGCTTGCGGCCGTAGGTGGCGGCCACCAGGTTGATGGCCTCCGTGGTGCCGCGCACGAAGATGACCTCGCGCACGTCCTTGGCGTGGATGAAGCGGCGCACCGTCTCGCGCGCGTCCTCGAAGGCCTGCGTGGCGCGCTCGGAGAGGATGTGCACGCCCCGGTGCACGTTCGCGTTGTCGTGCGTGTAGTAGCGCGTGATGGCGTCCAGCACCGCCTGCGGCTTCTGCCCCGTGGCGGCGCTGTCCAGGTACACCAGCGGCCGGCCCCGCACCTCCTGCCGGAGGATGGGGAAGTCCGCGCGCACTCGCGCCAGGTCGAATCCAGGGCCGCTCATCCCATCACCTCCGCCGAACCCGGCAGCTTCTCCGCGAGCAACGCCTCCACCCGCGCGCGCACCGGACCCTCCGGTACCGCGCGCACCAGCTCGCTGGCGAAGGCCTGCGTCAAAATCCGCTCCGCCTCCACCTTCGGGATGCCGCGCGAGCGCAGGTAGAACAGCGCGTTGTCATCCAACCGGCCCACCGCCGTGCCGTGGGCGCACTTCACGTCGTCCGCGAAGATCTCCAGCTGCGGCCGGGCGTCCACCTGCGCGCCCTCGGAGAGCAGCAGGTTGCGGCTCTGCTGGCTGGCGTCCGTCTTCTGCGCGTCCTCACGCACGCGAATCTTCCCGTGGAAGGTGCCGCGCGCGCGGTCGTCCAGCACGCCCTTGTAGAGCTCACGGCTGGAGCAGTGCGGCACCGCGTGGTCCAGGTCCGTGCGGTTGTCCAGGTGCTGCGTGCCCCGGCCCACGAACAGGCCGTTGAGCACGCACTCGCCGCCCTCGCCCGCGAAGGCCGCGTGCACTTCATTGCGAGCCAGCGCACCGCCAAACGAGAACGCGTGCGACTGGAAGCGGCTGTCGCGCCCCTGCCGCGAGTACAGCCCGCCCAGGTGCAGCGCGGTGTCACCCTCCGCCTGGAGCTTGAAGTGGCGCAGGCTGGCGTTGTCCCCCAGCGACACCTCCGTCACCGCGTTGGTGAACGTCGCGCCCGAGCCCAGGCTCGCGTACGTCTCCACCAGCGTGGCCTCGCTGCCTTCGCCCGCCACCACGACGATGCGCGGACTGGCCAGCACCGGCCCGTCGCCGCCGCGCGCGAGGAACAGCAACTGCACCGGCACCTCGCTCAGGGCGCGAGGCGCGAGCGTGAGCAGCGCGCCCTCTTCCAGCAGCGCCGCGTTGAGCGACGTGAAGGCATGCCCCGACGGCCGAGCGCGCTGGCCCAGCGTCTCCTGCAACAGCGCCCCATCCTCACGCAGCGCCTGCGACAGCGGCTTGAGCACCACTCCGCGCGGCAGCCCCGCGAGCACCGACAGCGCCGGCACGAATCTCCCATCCACGAACACGAGCCGTGGACCGGGCAGCGCCAGCCGCGCCACCGCCTGCGCCACGTCCTCGCCCACGGACACGTCCCGCACGGGCTGGAACGGATGCGACGACAGCGTGGCCACGGGCGTGTACTTCCACTCCTCGTCCTTTGACGTGGGCAGGCCGCGTGCCTGGAACTGGCTCAAGCCCTCCTCACGCAGCGCCTGGAGCCACGCAGGGACATCCGCGCGCGCCTGGAAGGCCCGGGCCACGTCCACGTAGTGGGACGCGCTCATGGCCGAGCCTCCTTCGCCTTACCGGCCCCCTCCCCGCCAATCCAGCCGTAGCCCTTCTCCTCCAGCTCCAGCGCCAGCTCGCGTCCACCCGAGCGCACGATGCGGCCCGCCACCATCACGTGCACATGGTCCGGCACGATGTAGTCCAGCAGCCGCTGGTAGTGCGTAATCATCACGATCGCCCGGTCCTTCGCGCGCAGCGCGTTCACGCCACCCGCGACGATGCGCAGCGCATCGATGTCCAGACCCGAGTCCGTCTCATCCAGCAGCGCCAGCCGCGGCTGGAGCACCGCCATCTGGAAGATCTCGTTGCGCTTCTTCTCTCCGCCGGAGAAGCCCTCGTTCACGGAGCGGTTCATGAACGCCGCGTCCAACTGCACGAGCTTCGCCTTCTCCTTGGCCAGGGAGAGGAAGTCCATCGCGTCCAGCTCTTCCTCGCCCTTGGCGCGGCGCTGCGCGTTGAGCGCCGTGCGCAGGAAGTGCAGGTTGCCCACGCCGGGAATCTCCACCGGGTACTGGAACCCCAGGAACACGCCCGCCTTCGCGCGCTCCTCCGGCGGCGTGCCCAGCAGGTCCTTGCCGTCGAAGCGCACGGTGCCCTTCGTCACTTCGTACGTCTCACGCCCCGCCAGCACGCCCGCGAGCGTGCTCTTGCCGGAGCCATTGGGCCCCATGATGGCGTGCACCTCACCAGCGCCCACCTCCAGGTTGATGCCCTTGAGGATGTCCTTGCCGCCCACGCGGGCATGCAGGTCCTGGATGCTCAACAACGACGCCATCACCCCACGCTCCCTTCCAGACTCACGCCCAAGAGCTTCTGCGCCTCCACGGCGAACTCCATGGGCAGTTCCTTGAAGACCTGCCTGCAGAAGCCGTTCACGATCATCGACACCGCGTCCTCCTGCGAGATGCCGCGCTGCCGGCAGTAGAAGAGCTGGTCCTCGCCAATCTTCGACGTGGACGCTTCGTGCTCCACCTGCGCGGTCGCGTTCTTCACCTCGATGTACGGCAGCGTGTGGGCGCCGCACTCGTCACCCAACAGCAGCGAATCGCACTGCGTGTAGTTGCGTGCGTTCGCCGCGCTCTTGAGCACCTTCACCAGGCCCCGGTACGTGTTCTGCCCGCGGCCGGCGGAGATGCCCTTGGACACGATGGTGGACCGGGTGTTCTTCCCGATGTGCACCATCTTCGTGCCCGTGTCCGCCTGCTGCCGGTGGTTGGTGAGCGCCACCGAGTAGAACTCGCCCACCGAGTCATCCCCCTTGAGGATGACGCTGGGGTACTTCCACGTAATCGCCGAGCCCGTCTCCACCTGGGTCCACGAAATCTTGGAGCGCTGGTGCGCGATGCCGCGCTTGGTGACGAAGTTGTAGATGCCGCCGCGCCCCTCCGCGTCGCCCGGGTACCAGTTCTGCACCGTGCTGTACTTGATGGACGCGCCGTCCAGCGCCACCAGCTCCACCACCGCCGCGTGCAGCTGGTTGGTGTCGCGCATGGGCGCGGTGCAGCCCTCCAGGTAGCTCACGGAGGCGCCTTCATCCGCGATGAGCAGCGTGCGCTCGAACTGGCCTGTGTCCGCCGCGTTGATGCGGAAGTACGTGGACAGCTCCATGGGGCACTTCACGCCCTTGGGCACGTAGCAGAACGAACCGTCGCTGAAGACCGCGGAGTTGAGCGCCGCGAAGAAGTTGTCGGAGAAGGGCACCACCGTGCCCAGGTAGCGCTCCACCAGCTCCGGGTGCTCGCGCACCGCTTCGGAGAACGA
This sequence comes from Corallococcus sp. CA041A, assembly GCF_003612075.1. Lineage (NCBI taxonomy): Bacteria > Pseudomonadati > Myxococcota > Myxococcia > Myxococcales > Myxococcaceae > Corallococcus > Corallococcus sp. CA041A. The sequence goes on along the minus strand of NZ_RAWF01000282.1, from coordinate 1,159 downwards.
GCAGAAGATGACGCCCGCCTTGTAGAGCTTCTCCCGGAACGTGGTGGCCACCGACACGGAGTCGAACACCGCGTCCACCGCGACGTTCTGAAGGCGCTTCTGCTCCTCCAGCGGGATGCCCAGCTTCTCGTAGGTGCGGAGGATTTCGGGGTCGACCTCCGACAGGCTGTCCTTCTTCGGCTTCTGCTTCGGCGCCGAGTAGTAGCGGATGGCCTGGTAGTCGATGGGGTTGTACTTCACCGCCTGCCACGACGGCTCCTTCAGCGTGAGCCAGTGGCGGTACGCCTTCAGGCGCCACTCCAGCATGAAGGCCGGCTCGTTCTTCTTCGCGGACAGGACGCGGATGACGTCCTCGTCCAGGCCGGGCGGCAGCGTGTCCGACTCCACCTGGGTGACGAAGCCCGCCTGGTAGCCCTTGCGGGTGAGTTCCTGGATGGTTTCGGTGGTGCTCATGAGCGGACTCCCGTGACGGAAGCGGGAGCGCTGATGGACGCCGGCAGGCCCAGGCCCACCAGCCGCTCCGGCATGCGGGGCGCGGGCGCGCGCAGGTCCGCGAGCGTCAGCTTCCCCAGCGCTTCCTGGATGGCTTGGTTGATGAGGCGCCAGTGGCCTCGCACCTGGCAGACGGATTCCAGCTCGCAGGGGCCCGCGGGCTTGCCCTGGTGCTGGCCACACTCCGTGAGGGACACCGGCCCCTCCAGCGCGGACACCAGCTCCGCCAGCGAGATGGCCTCCGCCGGACGTGCCAGGCCGTAGCCGCCATTCGCCCCCCGGTGCGACACCACCAGACCCGCCTGCAACAGTCCCTTCAGGACCTTGCTCGCGGACGGAAGGGCGACATGCGTGCGCGCCGCCAGCTCTCGCGTGGTGCGGGTTTCCCCGTCCGCGCGCGCCAGCTCGGTCATCAGCACGATGCCGTAGTCGGTCATCTTGCTCATCCGGAGCATGTAGGGGTGTCTCCTGTGGCTGTCCGCGGGCCCGATGCCCGCGACGGCCTCTTATGTAATGTGGACCTGTTCAGTCCACATTCAAATCCAGAGCGCTTCCCTGCCCGTTACGTCGGGTGTGGGTTCGCCGCACTCCACCGAGCAAGCTAGGGTGGAGCCGTCCGCTTTTTGAGTCCGTCTCCCCCCGAGGAGCCCCACCGATGCGCCGTTCC
>NZ_RAWF01000281.1:0-12696 GCF_003612075.1 Corallococcus sp. CA041A | reverse complement strand
GCGCCGACGCCTCCGCCCCACCCCGCCCCGTCGCGGGCGCGCTGCCGCGACCCGTACCGTAAGTTTCTCGCGACGTCGAAACGCGAGGCGCGGAGCCGGGCGCGGAAGGCCCGTCGTCCCTGTCATGCCGGTTCGCCATGGGTCCAGTGTACCCCTCACTCCAGGATTCCATGTTTCTCGGCCCGGCCGCCTGCCCGGTTGCGTCTGAAATCAAGCGCTTCCCTCAAAAGCCGTGATCCGGAAGCAACCTCCAAAGTCCTGCGCGGATAATGCGGGAGGAAAAAGACCCAGACGCGACAGGAGACGTCGATGGCTCTCGGAATTGGCTCCAAGCTCGATTCGGTCATGGCCCGCATCCGCCAGGCCGCGGAGCAGGCCCGCGCTGACATGGCGGCGGCCGCCCAGTCCGTGAAGGAGCCCCTGCCGGACGCTCCGGACGCCAAGGCGCTCAACCCCGCGGAAGGCCGCTACCTGGACTCCTTCGAGGAGGAGCGCGCCCAGAAGATGGGCATGCCGTCCCTGGCCGCCCCCCCGCCTCCGGGCACGGATCCGGCCGTCAGCGCCATCCCCACCAACGAGGCGACGCAGGCCCAGAAGGAGCAGGGCTGGAACGCGCCGCAGACGACCGTGGCGCAGACGAGCAAGAAGGGCTGCGCGGAGGCCACCCTCACCTACCTGGAGCAGTCCAGCGCCGAAGAGGCGGCCCCGCTGACGCAGCAGGAGGCCCGCGAGAAGGTCCGCAACAAGGCGGACACGATGACCACGTCCGTGAAGGACCGCGTGGACGTGAACCTGGATGACGGCGCGACCGCCGACGAGATGGGCGCCATGCTGGGCAGCATGGGCATCAAGGTCACCAACGGCTTCGACGAGTGCAACACGGACGCGCTGAGCGGCGCGCTGAAGAACGGGCAGATGGCCCTGGCGCTGGTGGACTCCAACGCCCTGCTCAACACGACGCTGGCGGACGGCGAGAAGGGCCCGGACAGCGGCGAGCTGCACTGGCTCACCATCGACGGCGTGAACCCGGGCAAGAGCAAGAGCACGGACGACGACCTCTACCGCGTGCGCGACCCCGTCAACGGCGCCTACTGGGTGAAGGCCAGCGACCTGAAGAAGAGCATCTCCCAGGCGCAGGAGCAGCACGGCAGCGGCGGCGTGATGACCGTCCAGAAGGACGGCACCGCGAAGACGACCGAGCAGCGCGAGGCCCTGGCCCAAGCCAACCTGGAGCGCACCCAGCCCCTGGGCAAGGGCAACGGCGGAGCCAGCCGGCGCCTGAGCGTGGGCGAGTCCAGCTGACCTGCGGAGACCGGCTCTCTTGGTGATCCTGCGCAACGTTACAGATGAAGACCTCCCGCTCTTCTTCGAGCACCAACGCGACGCAGTCGCGCTGCGCATGGCCGCATTCCCGTCGCGGGAACGCGATGCCTTCCTGACCCACTGGCGCACGAAGGTTCTCCGCCCCGAGAACGTGACCCGCACCATCGTCGTTGGCGGCCTGGTCGCTGGGTACCTCGGCAGTTGGGAACAGGACGGCAAGCGCCTCATCGCCTATTGGATGGGTCGCGAGCACTGGGGCAAGGGCATCGCGACACGGGCGCTCTCGGAGTTCCTCGGGCTTGAGCCCATTCGTCCGCTCCATGCGTGGGTCGCTGTCCACAACGTCGGGTCGATCCGCGTCCTCGAGAAGTGTGGCTTCCGCACGGTGGCCCAGGAGAACCCGCAGCACGCGGACGGAGTTGCCGAGGTCCTCATGACGCTGGGTCCGACCTGAAGGGGGGAGAGCCCCCTGCATCTCCCGGCTTCACCCAACGCCTTCCCCAGCCTCGCGCCGGGGAAGGCGTTTTCACGTCGTGAGGACTACAGGGGCTCGCCCACCAGCACGCCAACCACCAGGCTCCGCGGCCATCGTGGATTCCGAGTCATGTCGTCGGTCCTTTCGAAAGGCGTGCGTGGGGCTCAGGTGCCGTCGATGAGGCGGTTCGCCAGGTCCGGGCTGAACTGTCCGGCGGGCGTGCCCGGGGCGATGCCGCACTGGCCATCCGAGTCCCCCGGCGTCTTCACCCACAGGAGCATCTCCGCGCCGCCGCCCGTCTGGGACGTCACGCCCAGCTTGCGGCCACCGGGATTGCACCACTCGCCGTTGGAGCCGTTGCCGTTGCGGCTGGTGTCGATGGTGTACTGCCGCGTGTAGCCGTAGCGGCTGTTCAGCGCGGCGTTCACCGCGTTGCCGTACGTGGTGGACTGAGCGGTCGGGTAGAAGTTGGAGACGTTGAGGGAGAAGCCGCGCACGTTGCGCACGCCCGCGGACTCCAGACGCTGCGCCATGGTGTCGGCGGCGATCCAGCTCGCGTTGCCGCCGTCCAGGTACGTCCAGGTGTTGGGCGCGCGGTCGCGCAGCTGCTCGGAGGCGTAGCGAATGAGGCCCAGTCGCGTGGTGCGCTCCGCGTCGTTGGGAAGGCAATCGAGCTGCGCGACGGCGTCCGGCTCCACGATGACCACCGCCGGCCGGTTGCCGATGGCCGTCGCGAAGGCGGAGATCCAGGTGCGGTACGCGTCCGCGCTGCCCGCACCACCGCCGGAGTGGCTGCCGCAGTCACGGCCGGGGATGTTGTAGGCCACCAGCACGGGCAGCTTGTCCGCCGCGTCCGCCGCGGCCACGAAGTTGGACACATCCTGGGCGATGTTGCCGTTCCAGTTGCCGAACCAGCGAGCCATCGGCTTCGAGGCGATGGACGCGTTGATGCGCGACGCGCGGCCGTCTCCACTGTTGTTGCGCGCCCACACCGCGGGGTTGGAGTTGGGGTCCACGTAGAAGCCGTTGGTCATTGCCACCGGGCCGGAGCCGGTACCGCTCTCGGTGGTGAGCGAGATGTCATCCAGCCGCACGGTGACGGCGTTGGCTCGGCCGCCCAGTTGGAACGTCACCTGCCCCTGGCCGGACGAGAACGAGGACGTGAAGGGGAAGGAGAACCGGCGCGACGTGCCATCCAGCGTAAAGGTCCGCGTGAGCGTGGCCGTGTACGGCGCCACCTCCTGCTGCACGGTCGCTTGCGCGGTGATGGTCGCCGTGGCGGTGGCGGTGAACGCCAGCGTGTACGTCTTCCCGGCGGTGAGCGTCAGGCCACTCTGTCCCACGATGGCGTCCCACGGGTTCGCCGTGTTCGCAGCCACGTCCACGCGCCACCTGCCGCTCTCCACATACGACTGCGTGCTGGCGTTGTTCCACCACGGCGCCACCGTGCCGGAGTTGAAGGTGCCGTTGGTGAGCAGTTCGGTGAGCGCGGCCTCCTGAGCGGTGAGTGCTGGAGCTTCAGGGGCGACGGGCTCGGCCGGGCCACCACAGGCCGCGAGCGCGAACAGCGGAACGAACGACAGCGACAACCGACGCACGGAACGAGGGGTACGCATGAAAGGGAACTCCTCACCACGGGGGAGCTCCCTTCTTGCGGCGCGTCAGTCCTGAATACAAGACTAAACGGCTATTTCAGCTATTGACGGAATATTGCTGAAACATTCACGCCGAGGGGCCAATCACGGCGATGTGTCACGGCCCCTGCGGGCCGGGGCTGGAGTTGCCGCCGTCGGTGACGTAGCGCCACTGGCCGTCGGCCTGCCGGCGCCAGACGGTGAGGTACTTCACGTGGTCCACCTCCGGCTGGCCCTTCTCGTCCTTGCCCGTGGCGATGGCACGGCCCACCGTGTACGCGAGGTCGCCGGAGCCCGCCGCATCTCCCAGCACCGGCTCCCAGCGCAGGTCGATGGCCTCCAGCGTGAACGGCGCGTACGCCTTCGCGATGGCGTCATGGCCGAAGATGCCGGCGGATCCGAGCGGCATCACCACGTCCTCCGCGGCGTAGGCGGCGAAGGCCTTGCCCATGCCCTCGGACGTGGACATGGCGGAGAACGCGCGGTCCGCGGCCTTCGCCTCCTCCAGCGCCTGCGCGGGCGCAAGCGCGCGCGGCTCCGGCGCCGGCAGCGTGGACGAAGGCGTGAAGCCCGCGGGCGCCGTCATCGCCGTCTTGGCGGCGTTGAGCACCGCCACCGCCACGCGCCACTGCCCGTCCGGCTGGCGCTTCCACGCGGTGATGTAGCGAGAGGACGGCCGCACCGACGTGCCTCCCGACTCCACGGACACGTTGCCCACCGAGTACCCCAGCGTCCCGTCCGCGCTGACGTCCCAGCGCACGGGCGCCCAGCGCACCTTGCCCTCCGCCTCCAGCGGATGCGCGGCCAGCCACGCGCGGATGGCCTCCTTGCCCTTCGGCGCGTACGTGCCGTCCACCAGCAGCACCGCGTCGTCCGCGACGAAGTCCGCGAACGCCTGCGCCGAACCGGCCTTCTCCGCCGCGTCCGACATGGCCTGGTCCGCCGCCCTCAAGCCCGCGCGCAGATCCTCCAGCGACTGCCGCGCCGTCCCGACCTCCGCACCCTGCCCGGAGGCCTTCGCCCCACCACACCCCAGGGTCCCCAACGCCGCGACGACGAGCGCGCCCGCGAACATCCGTTTCATGTGCTGGTTTCCTTTCGTGAAACACCGGGCCCGCGCGCCATGACCGGCACCCCGGGCTCCCGTCCGCGAGCCATACACGTAAACACGGAATTCCGCTCGCCTCGCGGCCCGGCGCGATCCAGGAGTGATGCGTTTCTACAATTAGAAGGGAATTTCTCCTCGCCGTGAAAGGAATCCCTCGAATGGATGGACGTAACGGAAGGACCGGCGGCGCCCGGCTGCTGCCGCTGACGGCGCTGCTGCTGGCCACCGGGTGTGAGCCGCGCACCGCGACGCCTCCGGCGCCGGAAGGCTCCACGGCGGAGATGAAGCTGGGAGCGGGCAGCCTCTCCGCCACCGTGCGCAGGACGGCGCACGGCATTCCCCACGTGCTGGCGGACGACTTCGCGGGCGTGGGCTACGGCTACGGCTACGCGTTCGCGCAGGACAACTTCTGTGCGCTGATGGACGCGCTGGTGACGGTGAACGCCGAGCGCTCGCGCTACTTCGGGCCGGACGGCACGTACCTGGCCGCGCTGGGCAGCCAGTACAACAACCTGAAGAGCGACTTCTTCTACCAGGCCATCAACGACGACGGCACCGTGGAGGCGCTGCTGGCGAAGCCGCCGCCCCTGGGTCCGTCCCAGGACGCGCGCGAGCTGGTGCGCGGCTACACCGCGGGACTCAACCGCTACCTGGCGGAGACCGGCGTGGACGGGCTGACGGATCCGCGTTGCAAGGGCGCGGCCTGGGTGCGCCCCATCACCGAGCGCGACCTGTACCGGCGCTACTACCAGCTCAGCCTCTTCGCCAGCTCGCTCTTCTTCCTGGACGCGCTGGTGGACGCGAAGCCCCCGTCCCTGCTGCCGGACGGCACGCTGCCCCTGCCCCTGCCCGCGCCCGCCACGCTGGACCGCAAGGTGTTCCCCAGCTCCGAGACGCTGGGCCTGGGCAGCAACGCCTTCGGCCTGGGCAGCCAGGCCACGCGCAACGGAAAGGGCATGCTGCTGGCCAACCCACACTTCCCCTGGGAAGGCTCGGAGCGCTTCTACGAGGCCCACCTCACGGTGCCGGGCAAGCTCAACGTCTCAGGCGTGAGCCTGCTGGGCGTGCCCGCCATCCTCATCGGCCACAACGAGACGCTGGCCTGGAGCCACACCGTCTCCACCGCGTACCGCTTCACCCCCTTCGAGCTGAAGCTCATCCCGGGCTTCCCCACGAAGTATCTGTACGACGGCCAGATTCGCGACATGACCACCCGCACCGTCACGGTGCAGGCGAAGGCGGCGGACGGCTCGCTCACGCCGCGGCAGCACACCTTCTACCGTTCGCACCTGGGCCCGATGATGGAGTACCCGTCCGGCCTGATGACGTGGAACGGCCTCACCGGCTACGCGTTCCATGACGCCAACGCCTCCAACCTGCGCCTGCTGGACGCCTTCTTCGCCATGGACCGCGCGGCGAACGTGGAGGAACTGCACACGGCGCAGGCCACCTGGCAGGGCATCCCGTGGGTGAACACCATCGCCACGGATGCGCAGGGCCGCGCGTACTACGCGGACATGAGCGTGGTGCCGCACGTCACCGACGCGAAGCTCTTGCGCTGCGTGCTGTCCCCCATCCCGCTGCTGGTGCTCGCGAGCGCGGGGCTGCCGGTGCTGGACGGCTCGCGCTCCGACTGCGCGTTGGGCAGCGACGCGGACGCGGTGGAGCCGGGCATCTTCGGCCCGGGCAGCCTGCCGCGCCTCACCCGCGCTGACTACGTCACCAACTCCAATGACAGCTACTGGCTGCCCAACCCTGCCCAGCCGCTCACCGGCTTCCCGCGCATCCTGGGCGGCGAGAAGAACGTGCGCAGCCTGCGCACGCGCCTGGGCCTGAAGATGGTGCAGGGCCGCATCGCGGGCACGGACGGACTGGCGGGCCAGGGCTTCACGCTGGAGCAGCTCCAGACGGTGATGTTCAACAACCGCAACTACTCCGGCGAGCTGCTGCGCGACGCCGCGGTGTCGCTGTGCCGCCGCACGCCCTTCGTGCTGATGCCGGACCTCACCTTCGAGGACCTGCGCCCCGCCTGCCCCGTGCTGGCCGCGTGGGATTTGAAGGGCGACCTGGACAGCCGGGGCGAGCTGCTCTGGCGCGTGTTCCTCTTCACCGCGGTGGGCGCCACCGGAGGGCCGTACCTGGTGCCCTTCAACGCGAACGACCCCGTCAACACGCCGCGCACGCTCAACACCCTGAACCCGCAGGTGGCCCAGGCGCTGGGCACCGCCATCCGCACGCTGCGCGAGCGCGGCATCGCCCTGGACGCGACGACGGGCTCCGTGCAGGGCAAGCGCAAGAACGGCATCTTCTACCCGGTGCACGGCTGCGCCCACGACGAGGGCTGCTTCAACCAGATCGCCAACCAGCTCCTGCCGGACGGCACGTATGAGCCCGTCCTGGGCTCCAGCTTCGTCATGGCCGTGTCCTTCACGGACGCGGGCCCCGTGGCGAAGTCCGTGCTCACCTACTCCCAGTCCACCAACCCGGCCTCGCCCTGGTACGCGGACCAGACGGCGATGTTCTCCCAGAAGCAGTGGGTGGACCGTCGCTACACGGAGGCGGAGATCGCCGGCGACCCGGCGCTGACCGTCACGCACCTCCAGGAGTAGTCGAAGCCGCCAGACAGCAGGGCTTCGCGGCCCGGTGTCCTTCCACCACGCGGGAAGGGCGCCGGGCCGCTGTGTTTTCGGGGCGAGCGGCCGTGGCCTGGGTGGCCAGCGCTCCATGGAGAATGCTCGCGCCGGAAAGTAGCAATGCCATCACAAATCCGCGGCGCTCAGTGTATTCCCAGACGCTCCGTGCGGCCCGAAAACGCGTCTATTCAACGCACTTTCCGAGGTCTCAAGAATCCCGAAATTGTAGCACTTGATAATGATTGTCAGGCCAATCCCAGGAAGGCAGAATTCACTGCAGGTGAAATAGGGATTTCCCTTCAGGCGGCGCGCTCCCGCGCCCCTTTCTGGGATTCCCACCCGAGGAGACCCCGTGAAGATGCTTCGTTGGAGTGCGGCGGCGCTGGCGCTGTTCGTCGTGGGCTGCGGCCCCGTGGAGGAGCAGCCGCTGGCGACCGAGCCCGTTGCGATGGAGACGCAGGAGGCGGAGCTGGCGACGCGGGCCTGTACGAACAGCCTGGGATGCCGGGAGGCTTGTGCCTGCCAGGGCGGCTTCTGCGTGCCGGACGGGTTCGGTCCGCCGCCGCCCGATGGCCACTGTGACCAGGCGCCCCAGCGCGTCTGCAGCACGGGTTCGGACTGCGCGTCCGGCTGCAACTGCGTGGGCAACGTCTGCGTCAATGACGGCTTCAGCCCGCCCGCCAACTGCCTGCTGGCGCCTCCGGATTCGTTCGAGAGCGACAACACGCACACCACCGCGTCCTCGTACCTGGGCACGCCGCAGCTCAACCACTCCTTCCACCGTCAGAACGACGTGGACTGGGTGCTGGTGGCCACGCCCATCAACCAGGTGATGACGGTGGAGACCTACAACCTGCGCAACGGCCCGTGGATGCGCATCGACATCTACGCGTACAACTACGCCACCCGCACGCTGGGCTCGCTCGTGGGCAGCACGTCGAGCACCATCTGCTCGCAAATCACCCCGTCCTGCTTCGTCTACCGCGCGACGGCGAACGTCGTGGCGAACGGCGTCTACGCGGTGAAGATCACCGACACGCGCAACCGGCCGTCGGGGTCCGACTACACGCCCACCGCGAAGTACGACCTGAAGATGTACTGAGCCCCAGCGCCGTCAGTCGCGGGGCGGCAGGTCTTCCGCCGTCCCGTCGATGACGCGCTTCGCGATGGTGAAGGAGAAGCCCGCGCGGGCGAGCGCCGCCAGGTCCTTCTTGCGGTTCTCCTCGCGCGTGCTCAGGTCGCGCCGGAAGGGGCCCAGCCGCTTCTTGCGCGCCCAGATGCGGGCGGCGGCGTCCTCGGGCACGTCCTGGGTGGCCTCCGCCAGCTTCTCCTGCACCAGCTCCGGCGCCACGCCCTTCATGCGCAGCTTCTGGGTGATGACGCGGGCGCTGCGGCCGGATGCGCGCAGCGAGTGCACGCGCGTCTCCGCGTAGGTCCGGTCGTTGACGAGGCCGTTGCGGATGAGCTTCTCCGCCAGCGCGTCCACCCAGCCCACGGCCTCCGCGCGGTCGGTGCCGTGGAACTTCACGGAGCGGTCCACCCGGCGCATCAGCACGCGCTTGAGCTGGCTCACCGTGGCCGCGTACCGCTTGAGGTAGTGCAGCGCCGCGTTCTCCAGGTAGCGCTGCGACACCTTCCGGGGCGGCTTCGGTTTGCGAGGTTCCCGGCGGCGGTCCGGGTCCCTGTCGGTGGAATCATCCATGGCGGGACAGCTCTACCACCGGGGTCCGACTCGCGGGGGTGCGTCCGCCGCCCCTCCGGGTGGGCTGCCCGGGGCCTGACCGCCCGGTGGGTCTCCGCGAAGGAGCGTCACGACGCCGCCTGCTCCCGCGCGTAATGCGTGGGCGGCAGTCCGACGTGGCGGGTGAAAGCCACGCTGAAGGTGCTCGCGGAGCTGTAGCCGACCTGCTCCGCGACCTCGGCGACGGTGACCTCCTGCTTGCGCCGCAGCAGGTCCTTCGCCAGGGCCATGCGCCAGCCGAGCAGGTACTCCATCGGGGCCACGCCCATCGCGCGGTTGAAGCGCTCGAAGAACGCGGAACGGGACAGCGCGGCCTCCTTCGCCAGCTGCGCCACGGTCCACGCCTGGGTCGGGCGCTCGTGCATCCGGCGGATGGACACGGACAAGCGCTCGTCGGAGAGCCCTCGCAAGAGGCCCGGAGACGCCGCGATGCCCGCCGTGGAGCGGAGCGCTTCGATGAGCAGCACCTCCATGAGGCGGGCGAGGATGACCTCGCGCGCGGGCCGCCGTTCGCGCGACTCGTCCCGCAGGAGTTCCACGAGGGCGGTGAGCCGCTGCTCGCCGCGAACGTGCACGAACTGGGGGAGGAGCGAAACGAGCAGGCTCGCGTCCGGAGAGGCGAAGGCGCAGTACCCCACCAGCATCCGGACATCGGGCGGACCGTGGTGGATGCCGTTCCTGATTTCACCATCGGGCAACACGATGCGAGGCGTCTCCTGCTTTCCCTTCGGCGGCTCGATGCTCGACGTCGTGAAGTCGAACGCCGCGGGAATCAGGACGAAGTCGCCCTTCTCGAGGATGACCGGCTCACGTCCGTCCACCGCGAGGCGGCTCCGCCCCATGAGGACCGCGCAGTAGAAGGGCCTCCCATTCTCCGCGCGCCGGACCCGCCACCGGCCCGCGCCACTGACGAGCTTCGAGAACGGGGCGCCCGGCTGGAGCAGCGTGACCACTTCCGCCAGGGGATCGACCATGACCGGACTCCTGCGAATGAAATCTGGACTCCCTGTTGTAGCAGGTCCGGATGGCGGTCCGTATACCTGTCACCGAAGCCACACCTGCCCAGGAGACGCCATGAAGACGATTCTGATCACCGGATGCTCGTCCGGATTCGGCCTCGACACCGCCCGCTACTTCCTCGAGCACGGCTGGAAGGTCATCGCCACGATGCGCAAGCCGCGCGAGGACGTGCTGCCCCGCTCCGAGCACCTGCGCGTGCTCCCGCTCGACGTCACCCAGCCCCAGAGCATCCGCGAGCTGGTGGAGGCCGCCGGCCCCATCGACGTGCTGGTCAACAACGCGGGCGTCGGCCTGATGGGCGTCTTCGAAGGCACCTCCATGGAGACGGTCCGCAACACCTTCGAGACGAACGCGTTCGGGGTCATGGCCCTGACCCAGGCGTTCCTGCCTCACTTCAGGCAGCAGCAGTCGGGGGTCATCGTGAACGTCTCGTCGGGCACGACGTTCAAGCCGCTCCCGCTGCTCGCCGTGTACACCGCGAGCAAGGCGGCGCTCAACGCGTTCACCGAGTCGCTCGCGCTGGAGCTCCAGCCCTTCCATGTGCGGGTGAGCCTGGTGATTCCCGGACGGTCCCCGGAGACGCCCTTCTCCCAGAACGCCCAGGCCCGGATGCAGGACCAGGGCGTCTCCGTCCCCGAGGCGTACTCCGGCTTCGTGCGAAGCATCTTCGAGCAGAGGACGGCGCATGCCTCGGGGCCGGTCACCCGGTCGCAGGACGTGGTGGACGCCATCTGGCGCGCGGTGAACGACCCGTCGTCCCCCCTCCGCCTGCCCGCCGGCGCGGACGCCGTGGAGATGGCCCGGTCGAACTGAGACCGGGGTTGTGCGTCAAGCGCACCGGCTCGTGAGATATCCGTGTCGATCCGCCGCACGGCCGTTCGTCGTGCGGATGGAGCCACACCCACACCCCAGGAGCCCCCATGCGCTTCATGCTCATCCCCCGCCCCTCCACCCTTGAGCCCACGCACTCGGACGCGCCCTTCGACGAGGCCGTCTTCATCGCGCAGATGAAGTTCAACGAGGAGATGCACCAGGCCGGCGTGCTGGTCGCCTCCGAGGGCCTCAGCCCCGCCCCGGGCGCGCACGTCGTCTTCAAGGACGGCAAGTCCAGCGTGAAGGATGGCCCCTACGCGGAGACGAAGGAGCTCATCGGCGGCTTCTACGTGCTGGAGGTGAAGTCGAAGGAAGAGGCCATCGAGTGGGCCCGCCGCTATCCGGGCGGCATGGGCAACGACGACGTGATGGAGGTCCGCCCCCTCACCGGCGCCGGAGACATCCCGCCGGAGCTCGTGACGCTCATCGAGAAGGTGGCTCCCACCTGGAGCCAGACCTTCAAGTCGTCGTGATGAACAGCGACTAGAGTCCGCACCATGACCTCCGCCACCCCGTCCCTGGCCACGTCCGCCCCGCCCGCGCGGACGTGGGTCCACCGTGCGCTGAGGCTCTTTGTTCCGGTGGTGGGGATCCTCGGGCTGTTGTCGCTGGTCACCTACTACCGGATGCACCCGGACCTTCCGTTCATCCGGTCAGACGGTTACGGCTACCACCTCTACCTCACGGCCGCCTTCGTCCAGCACGACCTGTCCTTCCGCACCGAGGCCGCCGAGTGGGGCGCGGACCTGGACTACAACATGGGGCTCACGCGGGATGAGACCACCGGCCGCTACCTGAACCGCTTCCCTCCGGGTCAGGCCCTGCTGATGCTGCCCGCATTCCTGGGCGCGCACTTCAGCGCGCCGCTCCTGGGGTTCCGTCAGGACGGCTTCTCGCTGCCCTACCATTTCGCGGCGGCGTTCAGCGGACTGTGCGCGCTGCTCATCGGGCTGACGCTGCTGCGCAGGGCCCTGGAAGCGCTCTTCCCCGCCGGGGTGGTGCTGGCGACACTGACCGTCGTCACCTTCGGCACCAACCTGTTCCACTACGGCACCGCGGACGCCATCTTCAGCCACGTCTACTCCTTCGCCCTCTACGCCGCGCTGCTCCTCCTGGTGCCCGCGTGGTACCGGGCGCCCACGGTGCGCACGTCGCTGCTGCTGGGCGCGGTGGCGGGCTACATCGTGCTGGTGCGGCCTCCCAACGGGCTGGCGCTCGTCCTGGTGCCCCTGTACGGCGTCTATGACGGCCTGACGCAACGGGAGCGGCTGGCGTTCTTCTGGAAGCACAAGGGCGGCATCGCGCTGGCGCTGCTCGCGATGGGTGCGGTGCTGAGCATCCTGTTCTTCTACTGGCACTACGCCACCGGCCGCTGGGTGATGTACTCCTACCGGGGCCAGGGCTTCGAGTTCACCCGACCCCAGTTCCTCGCCGTCCTGTTCAGCCTCCGCAAGGGGCTCTTCTTCTGGACGCCGGTGTGGCTCTTCGCGGTGGTGGGCTTCGTGCGGGACCGGGAGCACCTGCGCGACTACCTGATGCCGGTGCTGCTCTTCTCCCTCTTCCAGCTCTACCTCACGGCCGCCTGGTGGCACTGGCCCTACGGCCTGAGCTTCGGCCACCGCGCATTCACCGAGGGCAGCGCCTTCTTCGCGCTGGGCCTCGCGGGCTTCCTCGCGCACCTGGAGCGCCCCGCGCTCCGCAAGGCCGTGGGCGCGGTGCTGGCGTTGCTCGTCGCGTACGAGCTCTTCCTGATGGTGCGCTACTGGCAGGGCCGGCTGCCGGGAGACCGGACCACGTGGGCCCAGTACCGGAGCCTCTTCACGCTCCCGTAGGCAGCCTCCCCGCCCGCCCTGCATGGGAGGAGGAGGCCCACCGGACCCTCCCCGTCC
>NZ_RAWF01000280.1:0-12759 GCF_003612075.1 Corallococcus sp. CA041A | reverse complement strand
CCCGCGCCCATCGGGGGTGGAGGGTTGCCCACGACCACGCCTCCGTCCCCGGCGGCCGCGGCGCGCAGCCCCGGCAAGGGGGACCCGTTCGCGGAGCCCGCGGAGCCCCGGCTGCCCATGGGAGGCTCGCCGGAGGAGAAGCTGGAGTTCTTCCGGGGCATCCTGAAGCAGAAGACGGAGACCCTGGCCCGGGCGCGCGCGCTGTACGCCGAGCGCGAGGGCGAAGTCACCCAGCTCAAGGCCTCGCTGGAGAAGGCGCGCAAGGAAGGCGGCGGCGGTGCTCCGGCGCCGTCCGCGCAGGACGAGCAGCGGCTGAAGCTGGCCCAGGCGAAGGTCGCCTCGCTGGAGGCGGAGCTCGCCGCGTCGGAGGCGGACCGCAAGGATCTCACGCGCGCGCTGGCGGAGGTGGAGTCGGAGGTCCCCCGTCTGACGGAGGAGCTCCACGCCGAGCGCGAGTCGCGCGGGGCGATGGCGGAGGAGCTGGTCGGCGCGAAGGAGGCGCTGGGGCTCGCGCAGGACCGCATGGCGGAGCTGGCCTCCGGCAAGTCCGAGGCGCAGGGCGCGCTGGAGGCGGTCCAGGAGCAGTACCAGTCGCTGCTCGCGGACGTGGAGCGGCTGACCACCGAGCGCGACGCGCAGGCGCTCAACATCAGCCAGCTGGAGACGGCGCTCTCGGAGGCGAAGGGCGCCATGGGTGCCCTGGAGAGCGAAAGCGACTGGTCGCGCAGCTCGCTGGAGGAGGCGCAAACCCACGCGAAGGGGATGGAGGGCGAGCGGGACGCCGCGCGCCGGCAGCTCGCGGTGGTGGAGGACGGGCTCAAGACGCTCCAGACGCAGGTGACGGAGCTGGAGCGCGCGCTCGCGCTGAAGGACGCGGACGCGGTGGGTCTGCGCGCCGCGCTCACCGCGCGCACGGCGGAGGCCGCGGAGCTGCCCTCGCTCAGAAGTGCCCTGGAGGGCCGCGCCGCGGAGGTCGCCCGGGTCCAGGCGCGCGTGCGCGAGCTGGAGGCGGAGGTCGCCCAGGCGCGTGAAGCCGCGCGCTCGGAGGTCGAGGCCGCGGAGGTCCGCGCGCGCATGACCGAGTCGGAGCTGGCCTCCCTGCGCGAGGTGTTGGAGGCCGCGGAGGTCGAACAGGTCTCGCTGCGCGACCGGATGGAGTCGGACGCGGCGGCGCTCGGCGAAGCGGTGCACGAGGCCGAGGTCCGGGTCCACGAGGCCGAGGCGAAGGCGGCGGCGTTGGAGGCCCAGCTGGCGGAGCTCACCGCCCAGTCCACGGCCTCGCAGACCGAGCGTGAGGCGCACCAGCAGCAGCTGGCCGCCGTGGAGCGCAAGCTCGCCACCACGCAGGCGGAGCGCGTGGGTTACTCCGCGCGCGTGTCCATGCTGGAGACGGCCGCGGGCCAGCGCGAGGCGGAGGTGCAGCGCCAGCAGGCCCTGGTCGCCAAGGCCCAGGAGGAGCTGTCGCTGGAGCGCGCCCGCCGTGAGGCGGTGGAAGCCGAGATCGCGGACGCCCGGGTGCAGGCCGCCGAGGCCGAGGGCCGCGCCGAGGCGCTGAGCGCGGGACATGACGGCCAGCGCGATGAGCTGGTCTCCCTCGGCGAGCAGCTGGAGGCGGCCCGCGCGGAAGCGGACAAGGTGGACCGGCTCCAGCAGCGCGTGAAGATGGTGGAGGGCGCGCTGGAAGCCTCCGAGTCCAAGCGGCGCGTCGCCGAAGCGCAGGCGGCCCGCGTGAAGGACCTGGACGTGGCGAAGGCCGCGCTCGAAGCGAAGCTCACGTCGGAGCAGAACGCGAAGGCGCTGCTGGAGGCGAAGCTCGCGCAGTCCGACGTCACGCTGCTGGAGGAGCAGGGCGTGAAGGCGGCGCTGGAGTCGCAACTCGAGGAGGCTCGCGCCGCGCTCGAAGCGGAGCACGTGGAGCGGGCCGCGCTGGAGGCGAAGCTCGGCGAATCCCAGGCGCAGGCGGGTGATACGCGGCAGGCGGAGAAGGCCTCGCTGGAGGCCCGGCTCGCCCAGGTCAGCGCTTCGCTCAAGGCGGAGCAGGCGGCCCGCCAGGCGCTCGAAGCGAAGCTCGCGGCGGCCCCTGCCGCCGGCGCGGACGGACCCGCGGACCTAGCGGCGGAGCGCGACCAGCTCAAGGCGGACGTGGCCTCCATGAAGCGCAAGCTGATGGCGGCCGAGGCAGCGCTCGAATCGGCTGCCAGCACCAAGGCGAAGGTGGCGCGGCTGGAAGCGCAATTGAAGGCTCTGAAGTAGAGGTTGGACCTCCATGTCCTTCGCCGCGCCCACGGACCCATTGACGGGCATGCAGGCGGCCCGCTTCGGGCTGTACCTGCACTTCCCGTACTGCCTGGCCAAGTGCCCCTACTGCGACTTCGCGGTGGCGGTAGCGCGCCAGGTGCCAGAGGAGCGCTACGCGAACGCGGTGCTGGCGGAGCTGGATGCGCGGCTCGCCGCCGACCCGTCGCTGCGCACGAAGCCGCTGGAGTCCCTCTTCCTGGGCGGCGGTACGCCGTCCCTGTGGCACCCCCGCCACGTGGCGCGCGTGCTGGAGGGCATCGCCGCGCGCATGTCGCTGGCCCCTGGCCTGGAAGTCTCGCTGGAGGGCAACCCGGAGCGCGCGGACGCGGAGCGCTTCGCCGGCTACCGCGCCGCGGGCATCAACCGGCTGTCGCTGGGCGTGCAGTCCTTCCAGCCTCAGACGCTGAAGGCGCTGGGCCGCGCGCACGACGCCGCCATGGTGGAGGGCGCGGTGGCGGCGGCGCGCCAGGCGGACTTCCCCGTGGTGGCGATGGACTTCATCTACGGCGTGCACGGCCAGACGGTCGCGCAGGTGGAGGCGGACGCACGCCGCGCGGTGGCGCTGGAGCCGGAGCACCTGTCCACCTACGCGCTGACGGTGGAGCGCGAGGTCCTGGCGGAGTCCACGCCGCTGTCCAAGCAACTGGACCGCGGCGAGCTCTCCCTGCCGGAGGACGACGACGTGGTGGCCATGGCGCAGGTGGTGCGCGACGTGTACGGCGCGCACGGGCTCACCCGCTACGAGGTCTCCAACCACGCACGCCCCGGCCTCGGCTCCCGTCACAACGCGCTGTACTGGACCGGCGGCGAGTACCTGGCCCTGGGCGTTGGCGCCACCGGCATGCTGCTGTCCCCCACGCCCCACCGCTACGTGAACCTCCGGAGCCCGGAGGCCTACCTGCGCACGGTGGAGGAGGGGAGGCTCCCGGAGGCGAGCCGCGAGGACCTGGGCCCCGAGGAGCTCTTCGCCGAGCGGCTGAGCATGGGCCTGCGCCTGGTGTCGGGGGTGGACTGGGAGGCCGTCTGTGAGCGATACGGCCAGCCCGTGGAGCCCCGGCGCGCGGAGGTGGAGCGGCTGGTGGCCCACGGCTTCGCCACGCGTCATGGCCGCAGGCTGGCCCTGACGGAGCGGGGGGCGGACGTGCACAGCGCCATCTGCGCGCGGCTGCTGTAGGTGGATCCAGGAAGGACGAGTCGACCGTGCTGACCAAGTGGTTCATGTGGATGGGCCTCACCATGCTGACGGGCAGCCCGCTGCTGTCCCTAGGGCTGCTGGCCGTGCTGCTGTTCGCGGCGGACCGGTTCACGTTGCAGGTGCTGCCCAGCCCCATGCGCGCCTTCAAGCGGTGGCAGCGCGCGGGAGACCTCGCGGGCACCATCCTCACCAACACCCACGACCGCCGCGCCCGCGCGGAGCTGGCCGACATCCGCGTGGGCCAGAAGCGCTACCAGGAGGCGGTGGACCTGCTGCGCCCCAACCTGGACGCGGGCGACGACGACGTGGACACCCTCTACCTCCTGGGCGTGGCCTACCTGGGCGCGGGCGACGCGCCCCGGGGCGAGCTGCTGCTCACCGAGGCCGAGCGCCTGGACGCCGACTACCGCCAGGGCGCCATCGACCTGGAGCGCGGCCGCTTCCGCCTCCTGCGCGGCGACTTCAAGGGCGCGCGTGAGGCCCTGGAGCGCTTCCTCCAGGTGCGTCAGGGCTCCGTGGAGGGGCGCGTGCTCCTGTCGCGCGCGCTGGACAAGGAGGGGCTGGACATCGAGGCAAAGGACGCCCGCGACGCCGCCTGGCGCGAGTACGCCATCGCCCCGCGCTTCCAGAAGCGCCGCGACCGCTGGTGGGCGTACCGCGCCCGTCCGTCCCGCCCGCTGACGTACGCCGCCGTGGCCCTGGTGTTCATGGGCGTGGGGGCGTACCTGACCCGCTTCCTGCCCACTCACGACACCTACGGCCCCTACGGCGTCTATGAGGATGAGCCCTACGCCGCGGACGACATGGGCGGCGACGACGCGGAGTAGTAGTAGGCTTTCCGCGCATGTTCCCCCTGCCGTCCCAGGTGTTGCGCCAGCGCGAGGGCCTGCTGGCGGACACGCCCTTCCCGCTGCTCTTGCATGCGCTGATGGTGGAGGAGCGCACCTGCACGCTGGAGCTCAAGGTGCGCCAGCGCGAGAAGCGCATCACCTTCGAGGACGGCGCGCCGGTGGGGTGCAACTCCAACCTCCTGCACGAGACGCTGGGCAAGTACCTGGTGGAGAAGGGCCGCCTGACTGAAGGCGACTACCAGAAGTCCCTGGCGGAGAGCGTGTCCTCGGGCATGCAGCTGGGCGGGCTGCTCGTGCAGAAGGGGCTCATCAGCCCCTTCGACCTCTACAGGCAGCTCCAGGCGAACCTGGCGCACAAGCTGTTGGACTGCTTCCGCTGGACGGAGGCGAAGTACCGCCTCATCGCGGACGTGGAGCACCCGGACGCCACCGTGCGCGCCAACACCGCGCAGCTCATCCTCACGGGCGTCTCCACCCAGCTGCCCTTCGACACCGTCGCCACGCACTTCACCTTCACGGACGACCGCCGCTTCGGGCAGATGCCCGGCGTGGAGTCCGCCCCCAAGCTGTCCTCCAAGGACGCGCGCCTGTTCCAGGCCCTGCGTCAGCGGCCCACCTTCAACGAGCTGCTGGAGCGCACCGGCTTCGAGATGGACTCCGTGCTGCGCCGGCTCTACGCGCTGTGCCTGCTGGGCGTGGCGGGCTTCGCGGAGGACGCGGACGCGAGAGCCGAGGAGCTGGCCCGCAAGGCCCCCGCCGCCGCGCCCGCCCCGGAGCCCGTCTCCACGCCGGTGCCCGTGCCGGCGCAGGCCCCGTCCGGCACGCCCTTCGCGGACGAGGACGAGGCCGCGCGCAACGCGCTCGTGGGCGCGTTCCTCAACCACCGCGGCCTGGATCCGTTCGCGCTGTTGGACGTGCCGGAGGACGTGCAGCCGGTGGCGCTGCGCAAGGCGTTCCTCGCCGCCGCGGACCGCTTCTCTCCGCTGCGCTTCCAGACCTCGGAGCTGAAGGAGAAGGCGGAAGGGATGCTCGCCGCGTACGCGCGGGCCTACGGCTTGCTGTCGGAGCCGGAGCAGAACGCGCTGTGGAAGAAGCGCCGGCAGGCGCACCGGGAGAAGGCGCGCAGCAACACCGGCCGGCCCTCCACCGCGGAGCAGTTCCGCATCCGCACGGACCTGCTGGACGCCACCACCCAGTTCGACGAGGCCAAGCGGCGCCTGGAGGCGCGCAACTTCGCGGGCGCCTTCGAGTACTTCGAATACGCCTGCGACATCGACCCCCGGCCTCTGTACCAGGCCCACCGTGCCTGGGCGCGCTACCTCATGAAGCCGGAGGCGCACGGCCGGCTGGTGCTCCAGGAGCTCCAGGAGCTGACGCGCCAGGAGCCCGGCCTGGAAGAGGGCTGGGCCTTCCTGGGCGACGTGGCCCGGGGCGAGGGCCAGTGGGCGCTCGCGGAGGATGCCCTCCGCAAGGCCTTCAAGCTCAACCCCCAGCAGCGCCGCTACGTGGCGCTCATCCAGGAGATTGCCCGGCGGCGGTGAAGGCCCGCCGGACGAAGGACCTCGGGTGCGGGGCTACAGGCTCTGCAGGGTGGCGCGGTCGGCGGCGGACAGCCCCTCGCCCTGGGACACGTGGTGGACCACGGTCTGGACGCGAGCGGCGGCTTCACGCGTGAGCTTCTTGCCCGCCAGGAGCGTGAACACCTCCTGGAAGTCCTTGTGCGTGACGGCGGGCCCCAGCTCATACCGGTCGTCCAGGCCCGTCGTGGAGCGGTCCTGGTTGACGCAGTAGGCGAACAGCGGGGCGAAGTAGCGCTCACCCGGCGGCACCACGATGCTGACCGTCTGCACGATGATGCCGTTCTGCACGTCGTCGCTGGTCGACTTGAGGATGAGCCCCGGCGGCAGCGTCACGGTGATGGGCGTGCTCGTGGTGTTGTTGAAGATGAGGCACACCCGCACCTCCTCGCCCGTGCCATTGGCCTCGTCCGAGTACTTGTCGTCGCAGTCCTCGGGGTTCTCCGGCACGTAGGCGACGATGGGGTTCTCCAGGGTCAGCCCCGCCGGCAGCGCGAAGGCCTGCCCCGTCGGGTCGTCCTTCGAACGGCCCAGGCCCGGCCCCAGGGACTTGCCGGTGTTGGTGCCCCCATCGGAGGTGGTGCCTCCGTCCGTCTTGCCGCCGCCCTCGCCGTCGTCACTGCAGGCCGCCAGCAACGCCACCGCCAGCACCACGCCCATTCGCTTCGCCACGTGCCAGTTCATGCGATTCGTCTCCCTGCGTCTCAACGCGAATGCCCGTGCCAACCATGGCATACGCACAGCGTCAAGCACCCAGGGCCCCGGCCGGCCCGATAATGTCCGCAAGCCCGGTGGCCGGGCCTGCATTCCCGGCCACTTGGCCGATTCCCGCCGAACCTACGGGCGGTATGGTAACGGCACAATGGGTCGGGAAGACTCCCACCTTGGGGTATTTTCAGTACAGGGGCGAAGCATGAGGCGCGGCAACGAATCAGGCCAGGCGGCGGTGGAGACGGCCATCGTCTTGCCCCTGTTCGTGTTCATGCTGCTGGGCATCCTCCAACTGGGGTTGATGCACCAGGCGCGGCTCCTCACGAAGTACGCGGCCTACAAGGCCGTGCGCGCCGGCTCCCTGCACAACGCGGACATCCCCACCATGGAGAAGGCCGCACTGGCGGTGCTGCTGCCCATGGTGAGCACGGCCGCCAGCGGGGGCGCGGAGATCATCAAGCCCATCACCAGCGCCGGTGACTTCAAGTCCAAGTTCGAATCCGGGGACATCTCCAAGAACAAGATGAACGACGCCTCCGGCCTGAAGTTCGCGGAGGTCACCATCTGCGGCCCCCTCAAGGGGAACATGGGCTCCGGCTCCCACGGCAACAAGGAGATGGACTTCGATGATCCGAAGGTCGCCTCCGGAGAAGGCGGCTGGGCGGACAGCCTGCGCACCAAGCTGAGCGTGCAGGTGACGTTCAACTACCGCATGCCCATCCCGTTCGCGGACATGGTCATCTACAACATCGCGCGCGGCCGGGACCTGCCGTACGTCTTGCGCCTGGGCAAGGACTCGGACCGCGACGAGTTCATCGTCAAGAAGATGTCCAAGTACGACTCCGCGGCGGACAACAAGCTCTACATCCTGCCCATCCGCGCCACGTACATCATGCGGATGCACTCCAACATCTACCTCACCCAGAAGGAACTTCCGGAGGAGAACGAATGCATCTTCCCGTTCGAACCGTGAGGTCCGCCTCCCGGCCCAAGCGCCGCCACCGGGGCCAGGCCCTGGTGCTCGCGTGTCTGTCGTTCCTCCTGCTCGCGTTGATGACGACGCTGAGCTTCAACCTGAGCCACGCCCTGCGGGAGAAGATGAGCCTGCAGCAGCACAGCGACGCGCTCGCCTACTCCATGGGCGTCGTGGAGGCGCGCGCGCTCAACTACTACGCGGCCAGCAACCGGGCCATCGCGTCCTCCTACGTGGGCATGACGTCCGCGCACGCGTACATGGCCGCCGCCAGCGCCACCGGCGACATGATGCGCGCCGGGCAGATGAGCTTCTTCATCGTCGCGGCCCTGGAGGTGGCGCAGTGCCCGCCCTACAACTTCCAGCACTGCTTCGACGCGATTGAAGCGCTGATGATCGCCATGGACTACAGCTCCAAGGCCAGCGACTACGACTCCAAGGTCAAGGACGTGGAGGACAAGTTCAACAAGGTCATCCAAGACCTGAACAAGATGGCGAACAGCATCCATGACTCGCAGAAGTCCGCCCACAGCAAGGCGCGCAGCGCCGTGCGCGGTGGACAGTCCGCGAACCTGTCGAACCTGACCGACTACAACGTCCCCGGCGCCAACTCGCTCGACTCGTCCGTGGGCGGGCTCAACGGAGAGGAGTTCGACTGCGCGGTGGATGGCATGAACTGCTCGCGCGCCAACTCCAGCAACAAGGCCCGCGCCCAGGTGATGACGGAGATCTCCAACGCCTCTCGCCCCAGCTGGGCCGCCAATCGCAGCCTGCCCGTCATCATGAACGGGCTGCCCACCTACTTCAAAAGCGACTTCATCAAGGACCTGCTCAAGGACATCCCGGGTGAGGGCACGCACGTCATCATGGGCCACCAGGGCACGGCCAAGGTCGCGCAGACGAAGAGCAACATCCACGGCCCCGGCCAGGTCACCGGCAACGAGGGCAAGGTCGTGGTCGCGGACGAGCACGGCACCCTCCTGTCGCAGTGGCGCCACGGCTTCGGCGTGGGCACCTACAAGGCCGTGGTGGAGAGCAGCGAGAACGGCGGCAGCCACGAGCCCTCCGGCGCCCACAGCGGCCAGCACGACGAGTTCAAGGGCATCAACACCAAGGACCTGATGTCCTGCACGGCCAGCGGCAACTGCTTCATGAAGTTCCGCGCGGACGACAACCCGGACACGGACTGGGGCCAGCCGCACGTCTACAGCTACGTCACCAAGCAGTTCTTCGTGGGTGACCCGAAGAAGGCGCCGTGGGAGCTCAACGACACCGGCTCCTTCACGCTCACGCACGGCGCCCAGGGCGACGGAAAGCTGCAGCTGGCGCCCGGCGAAGGCGCGGCGCTCTCCAAGGCGCTCGTCTACTACCACCGCCTGGGCCCCAACGGCTGGAAGGAGGCCCCGGGCCTCTTCAACCCCTACTGGCGCGTGAAGCTGCACCCGTTCACCGCGCAGGAAGCCTCGCGCGTGCTCAACCGCGCCGGCAACAGCGACGCGGCGGACCTCGCGGGCGCCAAGGACCTGGCCCTATGAGCGCCGTGCACCCGCAGAGCCGCCGCGTCCGGGGCGCCGCCTCCGTGGAGATGGCGCTCTCGATGATCGTCCTCATCCCCATCTTCATGTACGCGCTCTTCCTGGACGACCTCCTGCGCTACTCGCTGGATGCCCAGGAGGCCGCGGTGACGACCATCTGGGACTTCACCACGCAGGACTACACCAAGGCGCTCAAGCAGAGCGGCGGCGGCGGCAGCGGCCCCCAGGGCGGCAGCTCCAACGTGCAGCACAACGCCCGCCTCACCTACTGCGACCACGAGTCCGGCATCGACCGGCCGGACGCCATGTCCGGCAGCAACTACGCGGACTGCGAGGACCTGGACCACCACCTGGCGGTCGTCGCCCACGTGTGCTGGATGAACGACAAGGCCAAGCAGGTGACGTGCGAGGCGCCGGACACCGGCGCGGCGTCGCTGGGCGGCCTGGCCGGCCAGTACCAGGGCCAGTTCACCAACGGCGGCTACATCGAGTGCTCCGCCCGCGCGGTGGTGGAGAACTACCTGCTGCCCGAGCAGTTCCTTCCGGAGTTCAGCAAGAAGGAGCTGACCAAGAAGAACTGGAAGGGCGAGGGGAACGTCCACTCGAACGCCCAGGCGGGCAAGGAGGGCGAGATGAGCGCGGGCGGCAATGCGTACTTCCTCAAGGAACAGCGCATGAGCATCATCACCGACACCTGGGCGCTGACGGAGGACGCGGACATCTCCCCGTCGGACTCCAGCGGTGAGTTCTACGAGCGCGTGGACTACGTGTACTCGAACGTCACCGGCGCCATGACCATGAAGAGCAGCATGATGGACTTCCGCAGCGCGCTGACGCAGGACCTGCTGGACGGCGCCATGCTCTTCATGTTCGAGGACTCGCCCAACAACCCGTACGTGTCCATCCACCCGCACCTGGCCAACATGCAGACCCCGGCCAACACCGTGGACCAGGAGGGCAGCACCCGCTACTTCAACCAGGAGTGGCGTGACTGGGACAACGACAAGAACCAGAACACCTACAAGCACGGGCAGCGGGGTGAGTGGTACATGGGGTGCAAGGATCCGGAGTCGTGCTGAAGAAGCTGACCGCGCATCCCGCCTTCCGCACCGCGTCGGTGCTGGTGACGGTGGCGGTGGCGGGCATCCTCATGGGCATGGGCATGGAGGAGGCGCGCTACGGGGGCGCCCGCTCGGAGCTGGAGCGGGCGGAGGCGGCCGCGGACGAACTGGACCAGGAGGCGACGGCGGCGCAGAGCGGCCCCACGCGCTCCAAGCGGGACGAGGCCGTCCTGGCCCGCACGCTGACGTACTTCCCGCCCTATCCCAAGGCCGGACGCCCGGAGGCGCTGGCCGCGGACTACCTGGGGCCGGACACGCCCATCGCGGTGGCGTGGTTCTCCACGCAGGACTCGTCGGACCAGGTGCTGCAGCACTACCGCAAGGTCATCCTGGACGAGGGCCTGCCCGTCGTGGGCGTGCGCTTCAACGACAACGCCGGCTACGTGGGGTACTGGGTCCCGAAGGATGACGAGGTGCGGCTGATGTCCACGCTGCACCAGGGGGGCGAAACCCTGGTCTTCGTCTCCTCGGCGCGCATGCGCAACTACCTGGAGCGCGCCGGCCGGGTGCCCTCGGGCGTCCCGGTGCCCCGGGGCCTTCAGGACGTGGCGTCCCTGTCCCTGCGGATGGAGGGCGCCACCAGCATCACCGTGTCGGGCCGGGTGCCTGACACCACGCTCTCCGAAGCGGAGCAGGCCTACCGCGCGCAACTGCGCGACCAGGGCTGGAGCGTGACGGAGGCCCGTGAGGAGGAGGGCTTCCAGGAGACCCAGCTGAGCCTGACGCGCACGGGGCTGCGCGGACAGGCCACCTTGAGGCAACCCGCCGCGCAGCAGTCGGTGGACTTCCACCTGTCCCTGATGCGGGCCCAGGCCGCGCCGTGAACGCGGCGCGGAGAGAGTGACGAGTGATGAAGCGTTTCAAGAACCCGGTCCTGGCCCTGTCCCTGAGCGTGGGCGCGCTGCTGTGGGCCCCGCAGGCCTTGGCTGCTGGCCCCAGCTGCGAGCGCCGCTGCGCGGACGACAAGGCGAAGTTCGAGAAGGTCTGCAAGGAGAAGGCGAAGAACGCCATCCCCTACTGCATGAAGGTCGCCGGCCAGGCGCGCGACAAGTGCATGAACCAGTGCCGCACGGGAAAGAAGGGCGGCGGCGACACGAAGATGGAGGCGCCCGGTGAAGAAGACGCGCACTAGCCTGAAGCAGGCCCTCCAGCGTGGCCAGGCCATGTCGGAGTACGGCGTCATCACGGCGGCGTTCTTCGGCTTCACCGTGATGAGCTGGCCGTTCCTCGTCCAACTGCTGCGGGCCCTCAACACCTACTTCCAGTCCATCTACTACATCATCCAGTCGCCCATCCCCTGACGCCGGGGACGGGCGGCCGGAAGCGGCTCAGGGCTTCACGGTGGTGACGAACACCGCCTTGCCGCCCTCCACCTTCATCACCACGGCCTGCTTCACCGCGTCGCGGTTGGCGTCCAGGTTGATGGTGCCCGCCACGCCCGGGAAGTCCTTCGTGGACGCGATGGCATCTCGCAGCGCGGGGCCCGAAGTGTCCGGCGCGCGCTTCATCGCATCCACCAGCAGGCGCGCGGCGTCGTACGCCAGCACCGCCACGCTGTCCGGCACGGCTCCGTAAGCGGCCTTGTACGTCTTCAGGAAGTTCTGCACGACGGGGTCCGGGTTGTCCGGCGAGTAGTGGTTGGAGAAGTAGCTGCCCTCCAGCGCGGAGCCGCCCAGCTCGTACAGCTTGTCGGAGTCCCAGCCGTCACCGCCCAGCAGCGGCACGCGCAGGCCCACCTCGCGCGCCTGCCTCGCGATGATGCCCACGTCCGTGTAGTAGCCCGGGACGAACACCGCCTCCGGCTTCAGGTTCTTGATGGACGTGAGCTGCGCGCGGAAGTCCGTGTCGCCCTTGGAGTAGCTCTCGTTGCCGACGATGGTGCCGCCGAACTCCTTGAACTTCTGGTTGAAGACCTCCGCCAGCCCCACGGAGAAGGCGCTCTTGTTGTCCGTGAGCACCGCGACCTTGGACAGCTTCAGGTTCTCCCGCGCGAACTTCGCCATCACCAGGCCCTGGAACGGGTCGATGAAGCAGACGCGGAAGATGTAGTCGCCCTTCTTCGTCACCTCCGGGCTGGTGGAGGTGGGCGTAATCATGGGCACCTTGCCCGCCTGCGCCTTGTCCGCCATGGCCATGGACACGGACGACGCGGCTTCACCCAGCAGCGCCACCACCTTGTCCTGCGCGATGAGGCGCGTGGCGGCCTGGGCGCCTTCCTCCGGCCGGCCCTGGCTGTCGTAGACGCGCACCACCAGCTTCTGGCCGCGCACGCCTCCCGCGGCGTTGGCCTCCTGCAGCGCCAGGTCGATGCCGTTGCGCGCGGAGATGCCGAAGGTGGCCTCGGAGCCGGTGAGGCTGCCCACCTCGCCAATGAGGATGCTGCCCGCCGGCGGAGGTCCCGGCGGAGCGGCCGTGGCGCCACCCTCTTGCGTGGCGGGCGCGGGCGCGGGGGCCGGGGCGGACTTCTTCTCACAACCCACCAGGGCGAGGGCCAGTGC